>NZ_FMVD01000035.1:0-2513 GCF_900101945.1 Nitrosospira sp. Nsp13
CCATATGCCCGAACCGCGGAAACCGATCCCCGCAGTAAACCATCGGGTCTCGTCAAGCGCCCACTTGGGCCCGCTCGGAAGTTTGAAATCAGATGCTCCCACCGCAGAAGATAAGGACAGAAAACCGATCACCAAGAGCCCCACCAACACCATCTGGATACAGAAGTTATTCGTCTTCTTCCAGAGGTCATTTTTTCGCAAGGAACTTTCAGCTGAAATAAATTCATAATCAGCCATTTTGTGTCCTCTTTTCTCAAAATATTTCATCTCTGAAAATTCCTTTTGCGTTAATTAACTCGTTTGGCATGATCGTTTCTTGCAAGTTCCGATGAGATTTTCTGATGAAGAGCAGCCTGCTTTACCGTTTCCTCCGCAGCCATCTCATATTTGCGCAATAAAGCCCAGGTATGGGATCGCATATCCTGAGCCCGCTTGCCATAGAGATAACTTTTATCCTCGTAGTGCTCCAGCAGTTTCTTTTGCCTCTCTACCTCTGCCAGTAATTCCTTAGCTGTAATTTCATACTGCCTGGCCACGGTATCGTGATCGAAGTAGGTTCTGGCATTCTCCGCAATTCTTCGCGTATCAGCATTCCGTGCTTCAAAAGGCGCCATCTGTGCGCAGGATGCCAGCAGGCCGAGCATGGACACTACCACTATGAATTTACCAGTTTGTTTTCTCATGACAATGAACTCCTATATATCATTAAGTACATCAATTCCTTCTACCGATATATCATTAAGTACATCAGCTCCTTCTACCCCTTCGCCAACTGGTGCTCGATTCCTCAGTCAACCTAATCTTCGATGACTTGGAAAAAGAGTATCATCGATTAATTGAAAAATATGCAGGAAATTCCTTACAGGCTGCTCATTTCATTCCTACATCATGTCTCGATATTCCCTACAGATATTTTCCGATTTTCCCACATGAATAACGTTTAATCATAATACGTAAAAATGACGATAACTTAATTATGCGAGAAATTCGGGGAATTTCCTTACAAATTATTCTGCTTATTCCTACGCCATGTTTCGTTATTCCCTACAGATCTTTTCCTTTTTCCTCACATAAACATGAAATAATCATAATGCTTAAAGAATCCTATCATTGATATATTAAAAAAGATGCAGGAAATTCCTTACTGACTGTTCGTTTTACTACTACGCCATGTCTCAATATTTCCTACAGATATCTTCTGCTTTCCCTACAGAAACCCCGTTTAGTCATCGATCTCGCGATGTCGTTACGCGTGGATGTTATCCAATGTCCAATGATCTTTGTTTTTATTAGGCATACATGATAATGTTATGTCATATATGATTTCCCATATATCTCCGTTGCATGTGCTCCCTGAACATCCAAGTTCCAGCCAGATAACATAGCGCCGTTGATAAATACGCCTCGGGTCTACGTAAAGGAGAGCGCTTACCTGTCTGTAAATGGTTAAGAATATTTTCCGCGACGATGGAACGCCGTTCTGAGTTTTCCTAACTAACCGGACAATTTCTGCACGATCCCATTGGATAGCCTGGCCACACATACGATATCCCATCGACATATATCTCACAGGTTTTGGATGCATGGCATTGATTATCGAATCCGGCAGAAAAGAAGTAAGGTTTACCTGACATGATGTTCATGTGTTTCTTACATCATGTTTCGGCATTCGTTGACAGACATGTCAGCTGCGTATGCTAAAGTTTCCATGCATCTGGTCGAAAATGGAGGACGAACATATGTGCATGCTAACGTCTGTTCATTTTTTCTTCTTGCTCAGGCGCGATTTCTCTAAACTGGAATTGCAGGACGAGGAGATAAGGGAAAACGCGAGCGCCCGATCTTCTGAAAGCCGTCACTGCTGCTCCAGCTATAAGGCTTGATTTCCCCGTCATAAAGAACGCTTCCCATTATCCTGCACATGCCCTACGGGAATTATTTGATTGCTGAACAAAGGGATGCTTGGACCTGCTGATGGGGAATCACGGGTACTAGCAATGTAGGTAGCAGTGATTTAACCAGACATAAAGGAAATACATGCGAATTGGCGTTTTCACCAATTTTTGCCTTATCGTCACGGTACTGGGCCTCAGCCTGCTGATCTTTCTTTCCTCCCAGGTGCTGGACACGCTGGATGAGATCACCGCCGCCGAGCGCCAGCAATACAGATCCCTGCAGCTCGCAAATGAGTTATTCCAGAGTTCCGAGGATCTCACCAAGATGGCTCGCAGCTACGTCACCACCGGCGACCCGGTCTATGAACGATTCTTTTTCGAAATCCTCGACATCCGGAACGGCAAACTGCCCCGCCCGTGGGATTATCCGATCACCTACTGGGACGTAAACAATATGCCTTCGCCCACGCGAGATAGTGCCGTCTCCTTGATGGAGCTGATGCAGCGTGAAGGATTCAGCGAGCACGAACTTGACCTGCTGCGGCAATCGCAAAGGAATTCCGACAATCTGGTCAATCTGGAAAAACAGGCCTTCGCTGCCATCAAAGGCTTGTACGA
>NZ_FMVD01000007.1:0-151778 GCF_900101945.1 Nitrosospira sp. Nsp13
GCATGGTGATCAGCCCAAATTTGTACCACCTTGAGTCGTACCACAGCGACATGTCGTAGTCGCGTCCGCTCGACCCCGCATGGCTGCCTGATGTTCCCAGTGTTGTTGCCATTTCTTTTATCTCCTCTTACGTTAATCAAGTACCCGCTGCTGCTCTATGCTTTCGCTGACACCGCCGCTTCCGTCTCCTGCCTTACTCAAAGACAGAATGCGTCGCCGCCATATTACTAAACCATTACATACCCACAACCCCGTAAAGACTATCCCCGAAGATGCGCCAAGTCAAGCAGTTTGTCGGGAAAACACAAGTGCAAAACGGATGGATTACGCTGATGCACATACCCCCTGAACCGCCCTGAATTCGCCACTGGGGAGTATCCGGCCGGATTTTTCGTACTGCGAAACCGCTCAGATGAAATGGCTTTGAAAGACGCTGGGGGAAATGGTGAATAGAGGCACTGACGAACGTATCTATCGGATATCTATTACATAATCTATAAGCAATACGCTTTTGGGTTCCCTGTTTCGAAAGCGCATTGCATGCATTTTTTAAACCGGTTACGCGGCAGAACCTCTTAATTTAAACTCACCAGCGGGACAATATTCCATCTAATTGTTCCAGGCTACTGTACTGAATTATCACTTTTCCGGTGCCTTTTTTCCCCGGATTTATGACCACTTGCGTACCCAGTTTAGCCGATATATTTTCCTGCAAGCGCAGTAAATCCCGGTCGTGTTTGGGATGTTGCTGCTTTACTACCGGGCGTTCCATCCGATGCACCAGCTTTTCAGTCTCGCGTACTGAAAGCTGTTTGTGTACCACGAGATTTGCGGTTTGTATTTGCTTGGCTGGAGGAAGAGCGAGTAGCGCGCGTCCATGGCCCATATCGATTTTTCCCCGCATTAATAATTCCTGTACAGGGGGAGGCAGGTTAAGTAGTCGCAGAAGATTGGAAACAGCACTGCGTGAACTGCCTAGCGCCTGGCTGGCGGCCTGGTGCGTCATGCCGAATTCCTTGATGAGCCGCTGGATACCCATCGCTTCTTCCAATGGGTTTAGATTCTCGCGCTGAATATTCTCGATCAGCGACATGGCCAGCGCGGCTTCATCCGGCACTTCGCGGATCAGTGCGGGGACTTCCAAAAGCCCCGCGATTTGCGCTGCCCGCCAACGCCGCTCTCCGGCTATGATTTCGTAACCTTCGGGAGAAACAGGCCGCACCAGCACCGGCTGCATCACACCCTGCGCTTTAATGGATTCGGCCAGCTCGGCCAAAGATTCCTGATCCATGTGGGTACGCGGCTGATACTTGCCAGGTTGCAGCTGCGCTATTTTCAAATTCCGCAGCGACTCCCCGATCTTGGCACCATCGTCGTTCCCCGCTAGGAGCGCATCCAATCCTCTTCCCAATCCCTTCAATTTCATAATCTCCCGCCTCGCTGCATGTCATCTATTCCGCTGGTTTTCATCTGTCAGACAGGCGCGGCGTTGGTCGAATCTCTGCTAAGCATTTCCCCCGCCAGCGCCAGATAGGCTTGTGTACCTTTCGATAACTTGTCGTGATATAGCGCCGGTATGCCAAAGCTTGGGGCTTCGGCCAACCGCACGTTACGTGGAATCACGGTGCGGTAAACCTTATCGCCAAAATGCTGCTGTAATTGTTCCGATACCTGTTGCGCCAGTATGTTGCGCGGGTCAAACATGGTGCGCAGCAATCCTTCGATCTCCAGCACCGGATTCAAGTTGGCGCGCACTTTTTTTATGGTATTGACCAGATCGCTCAGCCCCTCCAGCGCGTAGTATTCGCATTGCATCGGAATCATTACCGCATGGGCTGCGCACAGCCCGTTGAGCGTAAGCAGGTTGAGTGCCGGCGGACAATCGATGAGGATAAAATCATATTCGCCTTCCACCTCCCGCAATGCTTCTTTTAAGCGCGTTTCCCGCTGGGGCAGATTCACCATCTCGATTTCAGCACCGGCCAGATCACGATTGGCGGGAATCAGATCGTATTTGCCGCTGGTGGCAACCACGCGCACGTCTGCGGTACGTTGGCTACCCAGCAAAACTTGATAAACCGTGTATTGCAAAGTACGTTTATCCACACCACTTCCCATGGTAGCGTTACCCTGCGGATCCAGATCAATCAACAACACACGCCGCTTTGCCGCCGCGAGGCTCGCGGCCAGATTAACGCTGGTGGTGGTTTTTCCCACCCCGCCTTTTTGATTGGTTATCGCCAGAATCTTCACCACCGCGCTACTCCCAGGTGGTCAAATAATGACACAGGCTGCTCTTTAAGCAGCCTCAAAACAGTACCCGACTGTGATATCAGCGACATGATAACGGCCCCGAGAACCAGATTACGTGAAAGTGAGCGCTCACTGTGATATGCGCCTTGCGATATTCCGATATTGCCGGAAATACATTTATACCCCGGGCTTAATCATGACCAGATGCCGCTTTGCTTCGAGTCCGGGAACCACAACCGGGAATACATTTTCAATAACAAACGGTGGCGGCAATTGCGCCAACTCCTCGTGCGGATAAACGCCTTTCATGGCAGCGAGCCTGCCTCCACCTTCGATGGCCAGATGCCCTGCCAGTTTGACAAAGTCCGCCAAGTCCGAAAAAGCGCGTGAAATGACCGTGTCGAATCCGCTTGCCGAACGAAAATTTTCGACCCGTTCGGCGACTATTTCGACGTTGTTCAACTTCAATTCGATACGCGCCTGTTGTAGAAATACAGCTTTTTTATGATTGCTTTCAAGCAATACCACCTGCCATTCAGGGCGCACCAAAGCCAGAGGAATGCCCGGCAAACCGGCGCCACTGCCGACATCCACGATACGCGATCCGGCAATGTGCGGCAGGATCGCAAGGCTGTCAAACAAATGACGAATCAATATCATTTCGGGCTCACGCATTGCCGTCAGATTATGTACCCGGTTCCACTTCCTGATTAACGCAAGATATTGCAATAAACAGGCCTGGGTTTCGTCCGGAAGCGACACTCCCAACGCTGCAAGTCCATCAGCGAGCTGCATGGCGAGATTCACGCGCTTTTCTTTTTATTCTGGCTGGAAAACCCACGCTTCACATGTACCAGCAGTAACGAAATCGTCGCGGGTGTTATGCCGGAAATTCGCGCGGCCTGTCCCGCGGTTTCCGGCTTATGTTGATTCAATTTTTGCTGTGCCTCGCTGGAAAGGCCGCGTACAGTGGCATAATCAAGATCTTGCGGCAAACGAATTTCCTCAAAATGCGCATTGCGCGCGACTTCATCCTTCTGACGGGCGATATAACCGTGATATCTGGCCTGGATTTCAACCTGCTCCGCCACCAGAGGATCAGCGACAGCATCACCCACGCCCGGCAAACTCATGAGGCTCGCATAGGACACGCCGGGACGGCGTAACAGCTCACTCAGCGAATAATCACGCTCAATCGTTTTCCCCAGCACTCGCAGCACATCTGCTTCTGACAATGCGCTTGAATTCGTTTTCGGGCTCAGCCAAATGGCTTTCAATCTGTCTTGCTCGCGAACAATGGCTTCTCGTTTGGTTTCGAATGCGGACCAGCGCGCGTCGTCCACTACACCGAGCCTGCGTCCGATTTCCGTCAGGCGCAAATCCGCATTGTCTTCACGCAGCTGCAACCGGTATTCGGCGCGACTGGTGAACATGCGATAAGGCTCAGTGACGCCACGAGTGATGAGGTCATCCACCAGAACACCCAGATAAGCTTCATCGCGCCGAGGACACCACGCATCCCGATCCAGTGTTTTGAGCGCCGCATTGATGCCCGCCAGCAACCCCTGCGCTGCGGCCTCTTCATAACCGGTGGTGCCATTGATTTGTCCGGCGAAAAACAGCCCTTCGATCATTTTGGTTTCAAGCGAACTTTTCAATCCACGCGGATCAAAATAATCATATTCGATAGCGTATCCAGGGCGCGTGATGTGGGCTTTTTCCATCCCCTTGATGGATCGCACCAGTTCAATCTGCAGATCGAATGGCAGACTTGTTGAGATCCCGTTAGGGTATATCTCATGGGTACTGAGTCCTTCCGGTTCCAGAAAGATTTGATGTGATTCCTTGGCGGAAAACCGTACCACCTTATCCTCGATGGAAGGGCAATAACGCGGCCCGACACCTTCGATAACACCTGTAAATAGCGGCGAACGATCCAGGCCGCCACGAATAATGTCATGCGTGCGGCTATTCGTATGCGTGATCCAGCACGGCAATTGGCGGGGATGCTGAGCGGCGCTGCCCATAAAAGAAAAAACCGGCGCCGGAGTATCGCTGAGTTGTTCGGTCATTACCGAATAATCGATGGTGCGTCCGTCTATGCGCGGAGGGGTGCCGGTCTTTAGTCGTCCGACTGGGAGCTTCATCTCGCGCAGGCGCATAGCGAGACTGATGGATGGCGGATCGCCAGCTCTGCCCGCCTGAAAACTGGATGATCCGACGTGCGCCAATCCGCCGAGAAACGTGCCAGCGGTAAGTACCACCGCTCTCGCGGAAAATTTTATTCCTAACTGGGTAACCACTCCCATAATCCGGTCACCCTCAAGCGTAAGGTCATCCACGGCCTGCTGAAACAGCCAAAGGTTAGGCTGATTTTCCACGCGCCGTCGAATCGCCTGGCGATAAAGGATGCGATCAGCCTGGACACGCGTTGCGCGTACTGCCGGCCCCTTGCTTGAATTAAGGATACGAAACTGGATGCCAGCCTCGTCGGCGGCCGCGGCCATTGCGCCACCCAATGCGTCTACTTCCTTTACGAGATGTCCTTTACCAATGCCTCCAATGGAAGGATTGCATGACATCTGCCCCAGTGTTTCGATATTATGCGAAAGCAGCAGCGTTTTTTGCCCTATGCGCGCGGCCGCAAGCGCCGCCTCGGTGCCGGCATGGCCGCCGCCAACCACGATTACGTCAAAATCCTCGGAAAAAATCATTTGAGCCTCGTTGCGCTTACCACCGGATGGGCACGCATGGGAAAAAAAGCACTAAAGCATTCTACGGCAAAACGAAAGGTTGTGTAAGGGCGCGTACTTCCACCATACTAGAAAAATACCGATCGCGTCGCCTATTATCCGGCGCGATGGGTGCGGAATGTTTCACGTGAAACAATGCGGCGAATGTACAACATCAAAATACAGCCGGGAAGAGCTCTGCGGGGGAGGGCAAGTTCTAAGGCGTACGACCCGGATACCCTAAAACAACCAGGCTGAATCTATTTACCAATACAAAAACGGGAAAATATTTGACCCAACAAGTCATCGGCGCTGAATTCACCGGTGATAGACGACAACCTTCGCTGGGCGGCCCGCAGCTCTTCGGCCAGCAAATCCAGTTGCGTCTCTTGTCTGGCCAACTCCGTTGCATTCCGCAGATATTCGCCGGCTTCTGTCAACGCCTCCATATGGCGATGGCGCGCCATGAATATGCCTTCCGCCTCCGAATGCGGCTGCCAGCCGGCCATCTCCAGCAGTTTCCGGCGAAGCAGATCGATCCCGGCACCTGTTTTAGCCGAAAGGTAGATCAGCGATCCGTCTTCACCATCGCTGATCTGTGGAATCCCGTCCAGCAAATCTATTTTGTTATATACGTGGATCACCGGTAATTCAGCCGGAAGACTGTCAACTATCGCCCGATCGTCAGATACGGTGCCCAACCGGCAGTCGATCAGCAACAATGCCAGATCCGCTTTTTCTATCACTGAACGCGCACGAGCCATGCCTATCTTCTCGACTGGGTCATCTGTTTCCCGCAATCCCGCGGTATCAGTCAGATAAAACGGAACCCCCTCTATTTCCACCACTTCGCGAATAGCATCGCGAGTGGTGCCCGGGATTTCCGTGACGATCGCCGTTTCCTCCCCCGCCAACTGATTCATCAAACTGGATTTGCCGACATTGGGCTGTCCAACCAGAACCACGCTCACGCCTTCGCGCAACAGACTGCCCTGTTTGGCAGAGGTAAGCACATCTTCCAATCGCGATTGGATCGCTTCCAACCTGCCGCAAACGTTCGCCTGTTTCAGAACAGCCGTTTCTTCTTCCGGAAAATCCAGGGTCGCCTCCACCAGCATGCGCAGATCTGTAAGCGCTTGCACCAAGCTATGTATAACCGTGGAAAACTCCCCCTGCAGCGAGCGCATAGCGCAGCGCGCAGCCTCGCTGGTGCTGGCATCTATAACGTCGGCGACGCTTTCCGCCTGGGCAAGATCCAGCTTGCCGTTAAGAAACGCACGCAAGGTAAACTCCCCCGGCTGTGCCAGTCGGGCGCCTGCGGACAGACAACGGGACAGTAATAAATTCATGACCGCCGGGCCGCCGTGACCCTGCAGCTCCAGGACATCTTCACCCGTATAGGAATGTGGAGCCGGAAAATAAAGCGCAATGCCTTGATCTATGACCGACCCATCTTCACCCAGAAATCTGCTGAGGCTGGCATGGCGCGGCTTCGGGATATGCCCGATAAGCCTTACTGCCAGGGATGACAGGTTCTTACCGGAAACCCGCACCACACCGATGCCGCCCCGTCCGGGGGGCGTGGCGATGGCCGCAATGAGGTCCGTGCTCCCCATTCAGGCAAATTGCACCGAGAAGAGGTCAGTCACTCGCAAGTATCCAGATTGGCCTTTCGCCGTCAGGCGAATTACTGTATTTCCAGCCGAATCACTTCTTCTTGAGTGCTGGCGTGTTGGAGGATTTAGCCGCCGCACGTTCGATCATGCGCGTGATTTGCCATTGCTGCGTAATGGAAAGGATGTTATTCACCAACGAATACAGCACCAGGCCGGCAGGGAAGAAGAAAAAGAAAACACTGAAAGCAAGGGGCATGATCTGCATCACCTTGGCTTGAATCGGATCCGTCGCCGGTGGACTGAGTTTTGATTGGACAAACATCGAAATTCCCATGATGACGGGTAGCACATAATAGGGATCAGGCGACGACATGTCTTCTATCCACAGCGCAAACGGTGCATAACGCAACTCGACACTGGCAAGCAATACCCAGTAAAGTGAGATAAATACCGGAATCTGAACCACAATGGGCAAACAGCCTCCCATCGGGTTGATTTTTTCCGTCTTGTAAAAATCCATCATCGCCTGGTGCATACGCTGGCGGTCGGCACCGTGCTGTTCGCGCAAGCGCTGCAATTTGGGTGTCACCACCCGCAACTTCGCCATTGATCGATAACCTGCCGCCGACAGGGGAAAGAACGCCAACTTGACCGACATGGTCAAAAGAATAATCGCGACTCCCCAGTTTCCTGTCCAGGAATGATAAAACGACAGCAACCAGAAAAGCGGCGCCCCAATCACCGTCAACCAGCCATAATCCACCGTGAGATCCAGCCCCGGTGCAACCGCCGCGAGTTTGCTCTGTTCCTCGGGACCCGCATAAAGGGGCACGGTAACGGTTGCTGTATTTCCTGGTTCAATCTGCCCCACCGGCACAATTACCCCAGCGGTATATTCATTTTCGCCCAGGCGCTTCGCATAATATTCGCGCTGTGATTTGTCTGTTGGCAGCCACGCGGTGAGAAAATAGTGCTGGAGCATTGCTATCCAGCCATTATCGGCGTTTTTCGGGTAGCTTGCGTTACCCTTGTCCAGCGCCGAAAATTCTATCTTTTTGAATTTCTCCTCTTCGGTGTAAAGTGCCGCACCAGTGTAGGTCGGGATCATGAAAACCGAGCCAACGGGGGGTTTGCTGTCGCGCAGCATTTGAAAGTACGAGAACGGCTGAATTGCCGCTGTCCCCTGATTGGTAACTTCAAAACTCACATCGATAAGATAGCTGCCGCGATGAAAAGTATAAATCTTGGTTACCCGCACTCCGTCCGCCTCCGGCGCCACGAGTCGCACTTCGATTTTATCCTGGCCTCCCGCCAACTCATAGGCGTGCGACTCAGTCGTATAACGCGTCTTGTGGCTGGGCAGACCCTCCCCAATCAGCCCTGATTGGGCCACATAAACATGGTCATATTGGCTTTGCAACAATGCAAAAGGCTTATTCTTGTTTTCTGTATCCGGATGATCCAATAGCTCGAGTTGACGTAAATCCCCTCCGGCGGTATTGATTTCCGCTACTACCAGGTCAGTCTTGACTACAATTTTTTCTCCCGACTCCAGTTTGCCGGAAATTTTCACCGAATCGGTGCCTTCCGCGGAGGGTTCGCTCTTGCCGGGCTGTGTCGAAACAAGTTTTTCTCCCGGAACCGGAGTATCTTCCTGACGGCGGACAGATGACTCCCCTCCCGGTCCTTGCGCCGTAACTGCTGCTGGAGGAGGCGGGTTCTGTTCTTTCTGCCATGCGTCCCAGAGGAACAACATGGATGTTGAGAATATCAGGAAAAGTACAAATTTTTGTGTGTCCATCTTGCTTCGCAATTTTATTTTTTATGATACGCATAAACCGTACCGGAAATAATTCAGGTCGGATCAATTCCTATGGAACCGGGTCATAGCCGCCGCCGCCCCAAGGATTGCAGCGCAATATTCTCCCTACACTGAGGCGCATCCCGCGCAGCAGTCCATGCCTTGCCAGCGCCTCACACGCGTAGTGCGAACAAGATGGGCTGAACCGGCACGATGGCCCGAGAAACGGACTCAGGCAATATTGATAGAGCTTGATAAAACCAATAATTATCCGCGACATCGCTGTAATTGAATCATTAGCATTTCCGCTTCTCTTGCCATTCGCACAATGCTGCTTTGGGGCACGCGGCAACGCAAACGTACCACTAGATCCAACCCAGCCAATTCCTGCTGCCGTGTGCGAAATATCTCCCGTAACAGACGTTTTGCCCGATTGCGGTTTACCGCCAGCCGCTCGACCTTACCGGCGATTATCAATCCCAATCTTGAATGCACAAGATTATTGGGCTTAGCAAAAACCTGAAGAAATTCGCCGTTGGCTGAACATCTGAACCGGAGTACCGACGAGAATTCATCCGCCTGGCGCAACCGGTGACTTTTCGGAAAGCGAATAGTCGACTCCTCAATAACGGATTCCCGCGCTTGGCTAAATCTATACCCCCAAACGGACACGCCCCTTGGCTCGACGCGCCCGTATAACAGCTGCGCCACCCGTGGTTTTCATGCGAACCCGAAAGCCATGTGTCCGCTTTCTCCGCGTCACGGAAGGCTGGTAAGTACGTTTCATTGTTTTCCCTTTTCCCTTGAGACTGGTAAATAAAACCCCGCATTACAACTCTTTACAGCGGGTGGTGTCAACCTATATTTTTTCCCGGCCCTGTGGATAACTGGGTAGGAAGCGTCTAGAATAGGGTACTCAATGCTGCTTCCGAATTCCGCTTTTTCCCCGTTTAAGCATTTTTAGATCATATCGGCAATGCAAAATTTTTGGCTTTCCTGTCTCGGATATTTTGAGAAAGAACTAAGTGCCCAGCAATTCAATACCTGGATCAAACCTCTTCACCTGGACTTGTCGCATAGTGCCGATGAACCGATCCTCGTTGCTCCCAACCGGTTTGTCAAGCAATGGGTCAAAGACCATTTTCTATCGCGTATCGAAGAAATGGCTGAAAAGCATTTTGCGCGCAGCATACATTTTCAATTAACACTTGCTAACCAGGATTCCACGAAAGAAACCGCTCCAGCGGTGAATAGTGCCGCAGTGACGCCAATCCCGGCTGCTATTAGCGCGCCCGTGCGTTTAACCCCGAAAACCTCGAAGGAAAAAAATCCAAGCCGCCTCAATCCATCTTTCACCTTCAATAGTTTTGTCACCGGAAAAGCCAATCAGCTGGCTCGTGCAGGCGCTATCCAGGTAGCCGAGCGTCCGGGTGTCGCATACAACCCGTTTTTTATCTACGGTGGCGTGGGCTTGGGAAAAACCCATCTGATTCAAGCCATCGGGAATTCCGTGCTGGAGCACAACAGCACCGCCAAGGTGAGATATATCCACGCAGAACAATACGTTTCAGACGTAGTAAGGGCTTACCAACATAAAGCGTTCGATGATTTCAAGCGATACTATCACTCCCTGGATCTCCTGCTGATAGACGATATCCAATTTTTTGGGGGCAAGAACCGGACGCAGGAAGAATTTTTTTATGCCTTTAACGCGCTGATCGAAGCGCACAAACAAGTCATTATCACCTGCGATTCTTACCCGAAGGAAATCTCCGGTATGGAAGAACGGCTAATTTCCCGTTTTGGCTGGGGCTTGACCGTAGCGGTTGAACCACCGGAACTGGAAATGCGCGTTGCCATCCTGCTTAAAAAAGCATTGATGGAAAAAATTGTCCTGGATGAAAATGTCGCCTTTTTTATAGCCAAGCATATTCGATCCAACGTGCGTGAACTGGAGGGTGCGCTAAAACGGGTACTTGCCTATTCGCGCTTCACAGGCCATTCGTTATCGCTGGAGTTGGCGCGGGAAGCGCTAAAGGATTTGCTGGCCGTGCAAAATCGCCAGATTTCAATTGAAAATATCCAAAAAACCGTGGCGGACTACTATAAAATCAAGGTCGCCGAAATGTATTCCAAAAAACGTTCGCGCATCGTCGCAAGACCCCGGCAAATGGCAATGGCCATATCCAAAGAACTCACCCCTCTGAGTTTGCCTGATATCGGTGAAGCTTTTGGAGGCAGAGACCATACGACGGTACTGCACGGTTATCGCAAAATTGCCGAGTTGCGAGCTTCCGATCCATCGATTAACCGGGACTTCAATACCTTATTGCATATTCTCCGGGGCTGAACAACACAAACAACAATAGTATGATTTGGGGATAACTCGCCGTTTGTACCTGACTCGAATTTATGTCCACAAACTATCCACAGGCAATACTCTCTCGATACAGACAGAAAATAATCACTAACTCACGCATATTATTTGTATTTTTTAATTTATACCGGACTTACCCGACCTCTATTAACGATTATCTGGATTCTAAATAAATGAAACTAATACAAGCCGATAAGGATATCTTGCTTAAACCGTTGCAAACGGTTACTGGAATTGTTGAACGCCGTCATACTTTGCCTATACTTTCCAATGTGCTGATAGAACGGAAAAACGACGAAATTTCATTCATCGCAACTGACCTCGAAATTCAGATAACGACTTCCACGCGGGATAGCAACACGGTAACTGAAGGACATTCAGTTACCGTAGCGGCAAAAAAGCTTCAAGACATATTACGTGCACTGCCTGACAAAACCGAAGTAACGCTGGAAACCAAAGAAAACCGGCTTCAGGGAAAAGCCGGAAAAAGCCGTTTTAGTTTACAAACGCTTCCTGTCGAAGACTTTCCTAAATTTCCTGAAAATACAGAATCCCAAGCAAAAATAACCGTGAAGCAAAAAGAACTGAAACATCTTTTATTCCTGGTGCAATATGCCATGGCACAACAGGATATTCGTTATTACCTGAATGGCCTGCTTTTGTTGATGGAAGAAAATCACCTCAAAGCCGTGGCCACCGATGGCCATCGTCTGGCATTCGCTTTGCTTGCGCTGGAAACGCCACAGGAAAAAAGAGAAGTCATTTTGCCACGCAAGGTGGTACTTGAGTTGGCAAAGCAACTAAATGACAGTGACGAGCCGATAACGGTGGAAATTCTACAAAATCAGATACGTTTTATATTCTCAAGTGTCATATTGATATCCAAAGTCGTGGATGGGAAATTCCCGGATTACAATCGCGTGATTCCGGTCGACCATCAAAAACAGATTGATATAAATCGTCTATTGCTTTTGCAAACCCTTCAGCGCGCCTCAATCCTTTCAAACGAAAAATTCCGTGGCGTTCGTCTGATTTTGACCACTGGGAACCTGCGCATTGTTTGCAACAACGCGGAACAAGAAGAAGCCGAGGAAGAACTGGAAGTCCAGTATGATGGTGAAGCGCTTGATATCGGCTTCAATGTGACTTACCTGCTGGACGTGTTGAACAATTTAACCAGCGAAACTGTGCGATGTTCTTTTGGCGACGCGAATAGCAGCGCACTTATCACCATTCCCGGAAACGAGGATTTCAAATATGTTGTGATGCCAATGAGAATATAAAAAGTGCCGTACTGAAATAGAAAATTACTAAATATTATTTCGTCCGGGCAAGCAATGTCCGCGAGTAAAATACGACTTTCGACAAATCCTAGTTTCACGTGAAACCACAGTAGCCAGACAATGAACGAAAAAGACTTCTCCCGGCAGAAAAAAATCGACGATTCAGCTGATTACGGTTCAGACAGCATAAAAATCCTGAAAGGCCTCGATGCGGTGCGCAAACGTCCCGGTATGTACATAGGCGATACCAGCGACGGTACAGGTTTGCACCATATGGTATTCGAGGTGGTGGATAACGCCATTGACGAAGCGCTGGCTGGTTACTGCAATGAAATCTCCGTCATTATCCACCCGGACAATTCAATAACGGTACAGGACAATGGCCGGGGCATTCCCACCGGTATCAAGTATGACGATGAAATGAAACGTTCCGCTGCGGAAATTGTCATGACCGAGCTTCATGCGGGCGGAAAATTCGATGACAATTCTTATAAAGTGTCAGGCGGTCTGCATGGTGTGGGCGTTTCCGTGGTCAATGCCTTATCGGAATGGCTGCGCCTGACTATCCGCCGCGATGGGTCGACCCATCAGATCGAGTTTCGCATGGGTGTTCCCGTTGCCCCGCTGGTGGTTACCGGTAAGACCGAGCGTCGCGGTACGGAAGTACATTTCCTGGCCAGCAAGGAAATTTTCGGTGACATCGAATATCATTACGACATATTCGCGAAGCGCTTGCGCGAACTTTCCTTCCTCAATAACGGCGTGAAAATTCATCTGGTTGATCAACGCAATGCCAAAGAAGAAAATTTTGCCTTCAGCGGGGGGGTGAAAAGCTTTGTCGAATATATCAATCGTACCAAATCAGTGCTTCATCCGAATATTTTTTACGCTAGCGGAGAGAAGGACAGCATCGTGGTGGAAGTTTCGATGCAGTGGAACGACAGTTATTCCGAACAGGTTTTATGCTTTACCAATAATATCCCGCAAAAGGATGGTGGAACTCATCTCACCGGTTTGCGCGCTGCGATGACGCGTACGCTCAATAATTATATTGAAAAAAATGAGCTGGCAAAAAAAGCCAAGATTGAAACGTCGGGAGACGATATGCGGGAAGGCTTATCCTGCATTTTATCGGTGAAATTATTCGAACCCAAGTTTTCCTCGCAAACCAAGGAAAAGCTCGTGTCCTCTGAAGTGCGTCCGGCCGTAGAGGAAATCGTGGCGTTAAAACTGGCGGAATTCCTGCTGGAACGCCCGCTCGACGCCAAAACCATCTGCGGCAAGATCATCGATGCGGCAAGGGCGCGTGAAGCCGCGCGAAAAGCACGCGAACTGACTCGGCGCAAGGGCGTGCTGGACGGCATGGGACTTCCTGGAAAACTTGCCGACTGCCAGGAAAAAGATCCTGCGCTATGTGAACTTTATCTGGTTGAGGGTGATTCAGCGGGCGGCTCCGCCAAGCAGGGACGTGATCGCAAATTTCAGGCGATTATGCCGTTGAAGGGAAAAATCCTGAATGTCGAAAAAGCCCGTTTTGATAAGCTCATTTCATCGCAGGAAATTATTTCCCTCATTACCGCGCTCGGGACCGGTATCGGTAAGGATGAATACAACCCTGACAAATTACGCTATCACCGTATCATCATCATGACGGATGCGGACGTGGACGGTTCGCACATCCGCACTTTGTTGCTCACGTTCTTTTACCGGCAGATGCCCGAGTTGATCGAACGCGGTCATATCTATATCGCGCAGCCGCCGCTCTATAAGGTCAAGCATGGCAAGCAGGAACGCTACGTCAAGGACGACCACGAACTTAAGCAATACCTGCTGGGGTTGGCGCTGACCGATGCGGAGCTGCATACCCATGAGGACAAGCCGCCGCTCACCGGGGAGACGCTGGAAAACATCGCCAATGAATACTTGCTGGCGGAAGCTGTCATTGAGCGCATGAGCCGTCTGATCGATAGCGAGGTGATGCATGCCTTGTTCCGCCATCCGGGCGTGGATTTGAGCAGTGAAGGCCATGCCGCCGAAAGCGCTGCCAAACTGGCGACACATGTAACCACGGTACAGATAACACCGGAGTATGACGTCGTCACAGAGGAACACCGGTTGAAGATATCCCGTATGCATCACGGAAATGCCCGTGCCAGTTACCTCGATCAGGATTTTCTGCAAAGTGGTGACTACGCGCAAATCAGGCAAACTGCTCAAGTACTTGAGGGTCTGATGGGGCCGACGGCGTACGTCCAGCGTGGCGAGCAGAAACATCCCGTCAGCGACTTCAAACAGGCACTCGACTGGTTGTTGCAGGAAGTAAAAAAAGGCATCGGTACTCAACGCTACAAAGGCCTGGGCGAAATGAATCCCTTGCAGTTATGGGAAACTACCATGGACCCCAAGAGCCGACGGCTACTACGTGCACAGATAGAAGACAGTATCGCCGCTGATGAAATCTTTACCACGTTGATGGGTGATGTGGTCGAGCCTCGTCGCGCGTTCATTGAGAACAATGCATTGGGGGTTAGAAATCTCGATGTATAGCCATTTGTAGGTTCGCAGAGATAATGAAAACTTTCGCACAATTGTGAAAAGTCGGTTGTGCGAAAGTTTGAGCTACTAGTCATATTAGGACACACACTAGTAAAAGACGGCACGACTTGTATCTCCCTCTATGTACATCGCAGCGCTCAAGTAGTTGAGATGGTTGTCCGAGGAGTCAACTACTAAGACAAAACATCGTTTAACGTGTTCTGATTCAAAAGCCTGCTGTGCAATATTCTGAGAGTGGGAACTATAGGGGTCGAGATCGTACTTGGACTTAACCTGGAATGCGAGAGCTTGATCGCTCCACTCAGGAGGTATGAGTACCATGGTGTCTTGATCGTACTTGAGCGGTTTCCCTGCCTTGACTCTTTGGGCAAAAGATCTGACATAGCGCTCGACCTTGGTCTGATCAATAGGTGCAATAGATAGCAATGCACAAGCTATTTCGGACCAGCCGGGGCGGGCTCGCTCTTCTAGTTGTTCGCATAAACTCTTGAACCACTGAGAAATGTTCGGCTTCGGTTTTTTGCTTGGGCGGGACTCATCTCTCAAAGAGTAAAAGCGATCAATCTTGGCTGAATAGCCTGAAATAATAATTGTTTTATCCTTATTTTGTATCGTGCCTAGATTCATGGCTGTGTCTAGGTACATGCCCAGCATGTCGAGTTCGTCCCCGATGGTGCGCAGTGACATCAATAGTTCAGCTCGACGGCGGAGGTAGTGAAGACGAAGATACGGAGTTTCCAGAAGATCTAGCATTACATCCAAGTCTGCGAGGGACATACATGGCGCTAACGGATACACATTCTTTAATACACCAGTGTCTGCCAACATGGAGGGGACACTTTGAATTGTGGCAAAGTCATGTAGCATCACTGAAAGACGCACCACACAAGTCACTCCATCCATTGGTAAAGGAAAGCCAAGAGTTGGAGTTTCATTGTTCTTTAGGCGAGCAATGTCTTTTTCCAAACGTTGCGCTAGACGTCCTGACTGATCGGATGGCTCCACAATGAGCTTTCTAATGTGTTCAATGAGTCGGCTGGGTGCACCGCGGAGCGCCGGCCAAGAAACGCGCCCTGACTTAGCTTCAACTAGGATTACTGTAGTATCGAAGCGAATAACTAGATCGCTCTCGAATTGCTGTGAGCCTTCTTTCCATTTGAAGCCTCGATGTTTGATACAGCTGGGAAATGCAGTTTCAAAGAGTCGCCCGACCTCGTCCTCGAGGAATATCGCTCGGACATTGCTAAGTTTCGTTTGAAGGCCATCAAACGGTATCAAAAGCTCGTCGGCGATGGGGAGCATGAAACTCAGGAGAGTTTGCGGCAGAGCGCACAAGTAGCAGTCTTTCTGCATATAGATGAGGGGGCGGAGCCAGACGGGGTTGTCCAAGAAGAAGTTTTCGGGATCTTCTTCTGCCAAATCGGAGAACGCCAGACTGATTCTATTCGTTAGGATATCAACTGCTTTTAGGTCCAACCCAAATTCCTCGGCAATCTCTTGGTTTGTTATGATTAATGCTGGACCTATAAAGCGGTCGGACCATGGCAGAAGCTCCCACTTTGCCTGCTCGTAGGTGATTCGAGGGCTAGCAAGCCGTGTGCGAAAGTCGTCAACAGCGCCCCTGAGTTCAAACGTGGCGAAGAATTTCTCGAGCATTGCCTCCTTGGTGCGTAGGCTCAATGCGCTATGTACTTTTTTCTGGTGCTCGTTAATTTTTCGCTCATGACGCCTGACCAGACCCTCAAAAATATCAACAATCTTCGACAGCTTCATGCCGGCTAAGCGCTCATAATCATCATCTACTCTTGAAAGCAGTTCGCGGGAGATACGAGTAACGTTTCCGAAATAACCCCAATTGCGAACCACCGCTGTGTGAGCGCGCATGAACTCCTGTACTGGGATGAAGCCAGCCCCATATTTGGATGAGTTTTCTGTTTCAGCTGCTACTGGAGAGCCGAGTCGCATTTGATGGTATGCGCTGAATAAATCCGGAAGCCAGTCAAAGAGCAACTGGATAGATGATGGTTCGGGGAACTCCTTACTTAGTTCGAGTTTCTTTCTGAGGCAAAGAGCTTGTAGAAACTCTATGTGTCCTTGCTGGACCTTTGGATTCCAAGAGGACGACTTAAGATTTCCTTGCTCATTGGACGCCCCCATAAGCCCATATGTTGCCATCAACGAGAGCGTATGTAAGGGATCAATACGCGCCACAAGTTCCGTAATTTGTGGAAGAAGAGTTTCGAACCTCTCATGCTCTCTCCTGCCGTGCTCGACAGCAATATGCTGACGAATCTCTAATGGAACGCCGTTAAGAGGATGGCCGGAAATAAATGGCCCGCGCTTTGAAGCAGATCGTTTTTTATGCGGCTTAGATTTCTTTTTCTTCATGTTTTTTTATCTCGCCTGCCTATGAGACGCTACTCCTAGCGTGGGAGTTTTCACTTATTATTGAGCAAGCTGCAGGATTTTTCATTTCTTTGAGACAATACTGAGAAAGCCATTTCATTACGTCAATACTCATAGATCCGATTTACACCGATAAAACGCTATCTAGGAAATCTTCTAGCACTGGTGGTACCTTCACTTCATTTCGAGATCAGTCCAATCTTCACTGACGACTGATGGTGCTGACACCCCGTCATTTGTATCGCGCTGCGAGCCCTGCTGATGATGGTAGAATGCACAATTTATTTACTACTATTCAGAGGATAAACCGCCATGTTGTCCCCGAGCCTGACCCTGGAAACTGTTGACCCCGAAGTATGGAAAGCGATCAAGGGCGAAGTACGACGCCAGGAAGAATATATCGAGTTGATTGCATCGGAAAATTACGCCAGCCCGGCGGTAATGCAGGCACAAGGGTCGGTACTTACCAACAAATACGCCGAGGGCTATCCTGGCAAGCGTTATTACGGCGGCTGCGAATATGTCGATATCGTGGAGCAGCTTGCGATCGATCGGTTGAAAGCGCTGTTTAATGCCGAGTATGTCAATGTCCAGCCGCATTCCGGCTCCCAGGCCAACGCCGCGGTATATCTGACCGCCCTGAAGCCTGGCGATACGCTTCTAGGCATGTCACTCGCCCATGGCGGCCATTTGACTCACGGGGCTTCGGTCAATCTCAGCGGAAAAATTTTCAACGCGGTTTCCTACGGGCTGAAATCGGAAACCGAGGAGCTTGATTACGATCAGGTGGCGCAACTGGCGCGCGAACATAAACCCAAAATGATCGTCGCCGGCGCTTCCGCTTACGCGCTGGTCATAGACTGGAAGCGTTTTCGCAAGATCGCCGATGAAGTGGGTGCCTATTTGTTCGTGGATATGGCCCATTATGCCGGCCTGGTGGCCGCTGGATTTTATCCCAATCCCGTCGGTATTGCCGATTTTGTCACAAGCACCACTCACAAGACGTTGCGCGGCCCGCGCGGCGGCATCATCATGGCCAAGCCAGAGCACGAGAAGGCGCTCAATTCGGCGATTTTTCCGCAAACTCAGGGCGGCCCGCTGATGCATGTCATCGCCGCCAAGGCGGTAGCTTTCAAAGAGGCTGCCACCAAAGAGTTCAGGGATTATCAGGAACAAGTGATCGATAATGCCCGCGTCATGGCCAAGGTATTGCAGGAACGCGGCCTGCGCATTGTCTCCGGGCGTACCGACTGCCATATGTTTCTGGTGGATCTTCGTGCCAAGGATCTTACCGGCAAGCAGGCCGCAGAGTCCCTGGAAATGGCGCACATAACCGTCAATAAGAACGCCATACCCAACGATCCGCAGAAGCCCTTCGTTACCAGTGGCATCCGTATCGGTTCCCCCGCAATAACCACGCGTGGCTTCAGGGAAATCGAGGCGGAGCAACTGGCGAATCTGATCGCCGATGTGCTGGATGCGCCTACCGACATGGCGGTGCTTTCGCGAGTGGCGCACCAGGCAAAGACGCTGTGCGCGAAATTCCCGGTTTATAACGGTTAGGATGAAATGTCCCTTCTGCAACGCAGATGATACGAGCGTGATCGATTCCCGCGTCAGCGAGGAAGGTAACAGAATACGCCGCCGCCGCCGTTGTCTCACATGCGACAAGCGTTTTACGACTTATGAAACAGTGGAATTACGTTTACCGCAGGTGGTAAAGCAGGACGGCAACCGCTCCGAGTTCAATCGCGATAAACTGCTTACAGGTTTTATGCGCGCGCTGCACAAGCGTCCGGTTCCTACCGAGTATGTGGATGCGGCGATGGATCGTATCGTGCAAAAACTTCTGAGCCTGGGCGAGCGCGAAATACCTTCGCGTAAGATCGGTGAAATGGTCATGCAGGAACTCTACAAACTGGACAAGGTTGCCTATATCCGCTTTGCTTCGGTTTATCGAAGTTTTCAGGATGCGGATGATTTCCATAGCGCGATCAAGGAAGCGCAGAGGCCGCAGCGAAAAAGAGAAATAAAAAAGCCTTGAATTGCAAACCTCGGCATCCTTTCATGTTTCCACCAGGCTAATGCAGCAAGCCATCTCCTCGCAAAAGACATTAAGAGTCCTGTGAACAAACAATCCAAACGTCATGCCAATGAAAACCGGCATCCAATGGCGTTTAAAACACGCTACTGCTGGTTTAAGCTGGATTCCGGATCAAGCCCGGAATGACGAAATTCATTGTGTTTTCTCACCGGATCATTGGCCACCTCGAGTTATGAGACCCCATATGTTCTCATCGGCCGATCACGCCTATATGTCCCAAGCGCTGCAACTTGCCGAAAAGGGACTATATGGCACAAGCCCCAATCCTCGCGTGGGGTGCGTGATAGTGCGCGATGGCCGTGTGGTGGGCAGTGGCTGGCATGAGCGTGCCGGCCAGCCTCACGCCGAGATAAACGCACTTAACGCCGCCGGAACAGCCGCGCGGGGCGCAACCGCTTATGTCACGCTGGAACCGTGCAGTCACCACGGGCGCACGCCCCCTTGCGCTGAAGCGCTCATCAAAGCGGGCATCGCGAAAGTGGTAACCGCCATGACTGACCCGAATCCCCTGGTAGCCGGTGGCGGCTGCGAGCTGCTGAAACAGGCCGGAATGGAAGTACAAACGGGCTTGATGGAAGCAGAAGCCAGGGCGCTCAATATCGGTTTTGTCGCGCGTCATACCCGCAAGCGCCCATGGGTCCGGGTGAAAATCGCGGCGAGTCTCGATGGCAAGACGGCGCTTAGTAACGGTAGCAGCCAGTGGATTACCGGCGAGGCGGCAAGACGCGATGGCCACCGGTTTCGTGCCCGCTCCTGCGCTGTCCTGACTGGCATTGGTACCATACTGGCGGATGATCCGCAGCTTACTGTACGCCACGTGGAAACATCCAGGCAGCCGTTGCGCGTGGTAGTGGATAGCCGCCTGGAAATTCCAGTAGACGCAAGGGTGTTACGTGGCGATGGCGAGTTGGTGTTCACCGCTACCGCCAGCGAGGGAAAAATTGAAGCATTACGTGATGTGGGTGCCCATTCCATCGTAATGCCGGATAAAAATGACAATGTCGATCTCGTTGGAATGATGCGGACACTTGCCGATTTCGAGATCAACGAAGTGATGGTTGAGGCGGGCAGCAAATTGAATGGTGCGCTCATTCACGCGGGCTTGGTGGATGAGCTGGTGATCTATCTCGCGCCGTATCTGATCGGTGACGTGGCGCGGGGCATGCTGAAATTGCCGGAATTAACGGATCTTGCGGACAAACACGCGCTCATGATTCACGATTTGCGCATGGTGGGACCGGATATTCGCGTCATCGCCCGTATCCCATAACCTGCCAACCTGTCCCACTTGTTCTTTTTCGCCCTGATTCTTTAAGTCCGGCAGGCTCCAGATCATATTTTCGCGGGATTCTTGGTAAGCTTGCGTTGCAGCGTACGGCGGTGCATATTGAGTGCTCTCGCCGTGACGGAAACATTCCCCTTGTTCTCGGTCAATACGCGCTGGATATACTCCCATTCAAGCCGGTTTACCGACAAAGGATGCGCGCTGATCGGAACATCCACATCACCCGAGGTGCGTTCAAACGCAAGCATGATTTCATCGACGTCGACAGGTTTCGCGAGATAGTGCGTGGCGCCGAGTTTGATCGCTTCTACCGCTGTGGCGATACTGGCATAACCTGTCAACATGACAATGCGGGTTCCGGGATCAAGCGTTTTCAATTTTTCAACCAGGGTGAGACCGGAGGTGCCCGGCAGCCTGAGGTCGATAATCGCATATTCAGGTGTGCAAGCCTCGGCGCATTCCAGCGCCTGTTCGACCGTGTGCGCACAGGTTACGTCAAACCCGCGTTTTGTCATGGCACCAGCGAGCACGCCACAAAAAGTCGCGTCGTCGTCGACAATCAGTAAAGTCGGATGATCATCGACTTCCATTGCCGGGAGTGTTGTCATATTTGTCATGTCGATTGCCGTATCAGAGGTAAAATAACTTTGGTACAGGCGCCGCCTTCCCGATTGGTCAAACGAACGCTGCCCCCAAAGCGCTCAATATTCGCGTTTGCCAGGAATAAGCCAATCCCGAAACCTTGCCCTGGTGCCTTGCTGGTAAAGAAAGCCTCGCCCGCCCGCTGAGCGGCTTCGCCGGTAAGCCCCTCGCCGTAATCAAGGATTTCGAGTTGCAATTCATGATCATTCCAGTTGGCTTCTATTTCGATATGTTTTAATGACGCGTCAGCCGCGTTATTCAATAAATTTAAAATGGACTGACTCAATAATTGGGTATTCAGGATTTGCGGGGCAGGCTGCACCCCTTTCCCGTGATAAGTAAATTTTACCGAGGGCCGCATTAATTGCCATTTGTCCAATACCTGACGCAGAAAATAATCGGCAGCTTGCCCGCTGCCATCTTCGGCACGTGCCTGTCCGGCATCGGCCAGTAATTGCGTCAGCGTATGCTTGCAATGCGTGATCTGGTCACGCAATATTCTGATGCTATTCTGAAACTCACTATTGTCCGTATAGTCATTTTGCAGTTCTCCCGTTACGATCGCCATTGTCGCCAGGGGTGTCCCGAGTTCATGCGCCGCGCCTGCGGCCAGCGTTCCCAGCGCAATAATCTGCTCGTTGCGTAATGCCTGTTCCCGCGCCAATGCCAGATCCTTGTCGCGTTCGCGGATCGATATGCCCATCTTGACAACGAACCAGGCGATTAAGACAGTGCTGAGCACGAAGGCCAGCCACATGCCGGAAACATGCAGGTTAAACTCACTGATGTGCTCTTCATGATCATGCGGTAACGGCACATAATAAAACAACAGCAGCGTGTAACAGCTTATCGTGATCGCTGCCATTAACCATGTATAGGCCCAGGGCAACGCCGCGGCGGCAATCGTGAGCGGTAGCAAATAAAGAGAAATAAAAGGGTTGGTGGAACCGCCGCTGAAATACAGCAATGCGCTTAATGCAAAAACATCAATTAAAAGTTGAGCAAAAAATTCGATGCTTGACACTGGCCAGTTACGGCGAAGGCGTAGCCACGTTGCCAGATTCAGCACAGCGAGCAGCGCCGTCACCGCGACCATTTCCGTCCACTGCAATTGCATTTCAAGCACCCAGTAAGCCAGGGCGAAGGTCATGCATTGAGCGGCAATCACAATATTCCGGAGCAGAAACAAGCGTTGTAAATTCTTGCTCAGCGGCGACTGACTGAGATCACTGAACATTTTCGTTGCTCATTCGTGCCTTATTTCCTTACAAGTCGTCGAGCAGCCTTGAACATTAGCGTATATTGCAACTCACGACTATGCGGCAAATTGCCGCATGTCCTCAATACGCGCATACAATAAGTGTTTATTGTATTGGAAAGTGGGAGCAGTTTGATGTTTACAGGAATCGTCCAGGCGGTCGGTGAGCTAAAGCACGTTGCATCTCAGGAGGGCGGGCTGCGCTTGAATATCGCGCCCGGCATGCTGGATTTACGCGACGTTAATACGGGGGACAGCATCGCAATAAATGGAGTGTGCCTCACCGTCACCACTCTGGTGGATGGTATGTTTTCCGTGGATGTCTCGCGAGAAACCTTGAGTTGTACCGAAGGCCTGGATAAGCGGGGCGGCAGGGTCAATCTCGAAAAAGCCATGCGCCTGTCGGACAGGCTGGGCGGTCATCTGGTGAGTGGTCACGTGGATGGCATCGGCGCAGTGGTAACGTTCAAGCCTGATGGGGAAAGCTATCTGCTGGCGATCAAGGCGCCGGTTTCATTATTAAGATATATTGCTAAAAAGGGTTCAATTACGGTGAATGGCGTAAGCTTGACGGTAAATGCGATAACGGGAGATGAGTTTGAGGTTAATCTCATCCCGCATACGCTGGCCGTCACGACGCTGAGCGCGCTGGAAGTCGGTGCAAAGGTGAATCTGGAAGTGGATATGCTGGCGCGGTATGTGGAGCGATTGATGGGCGATCGCTTGAATCCCCAATCCGCTGGTTGACCCATTTTTCAGTTATTTTTCAGCCGGACGTTATGTTTCACAGAGCCTTTTGCGCGCTTTCATCCCCGCTTTGTTTGATGAGTGTGCTACAACTCCGGATTCAGGATAATAGGTAAAATTTAACATGATCATCAGTTCAACCCAGGAAATAATTGCCGAAATCAAGAACGGCAAAATGGTCATCCTCGTGGATGAGGAAAACCGGGAAAATGAAGGCGATCTGGTTCTGGCGGCGGATTTCGTCACGCCGGCTGCGATCAATTTCATGGCTACGCATGGACGCGGGCTGATTTGCCTGACGCTGACCGAAGAGCGTTGCAGGCAGCTTAACCTGCCGCTGATGGTGTCCACCAATCGTTCGCCGTTGGGCACCAATTTTACAGTTTCCATCGAAGCGGCGAGCGGAGTCACGACCGGTATCTCCGCCGCCGACCGCGCCCGTACCGTTCAGGCGGCGGTAAATCGGGACACCAGGCCAGAAGACATCGTCCAGCCTGGGCACATCTTCCCGCTGATGGCGCAAAATGGGGGTGTGCTGGTACGCGCGGGCCATACCGAGGCCGGCTGTGATTTAGCGAACCTGGCGGGATTAACTCCCGCATCCGTAATTTGCGAAATCCTGACCGAGGACGGCAGCATGGCGCGGCTGCCGGATTTGATCGAATTTGCCGCAAAGCATCAACTTAAAATTGGCGCGATTGCGGATCTGATTCATTATCGCAGTCGCACCGAAAGCCTGGTGAGACGCATGGCTGAGCGTTCTATCCAGACAATTCATGGCGAGTTCCGGCTCGTGGCTTACCTCGATAAGACGGTTAACGCCACGCATCTGGCGCTGGTGAAGGGAAAAATCGATCCTGGCACCGAAACCCTCGTGCGCGTGCATGAACCCCTTTCGGTCATTGATCTGCTTGACATAAATGATGACACCCATTCTTGGAATGTGAATGACACCCTCCGTATAATCGCGGGAGCGGCGTGCGGCGTGATAGTGCTGCTCCACCGCAGGGAAAGCCCAGCGGAGTTGATGGAGCGCGTCATGCCGGCGAAATCCAGGCCCCCGGTTATCGCCAGGGCGGATTTGCGCGATTACGGTATTGGCGCGCAGATACTGAGAGATCTCAATGTAGGCAAGATGCGGCTGTTGGCAATTCCCCGTAAAATGCCGAGCATGGCGGGTTTCGGTCTGGAAGTAACGGGATATCTGGAACCGGAAGACAAAAACCAGAAACAACGGCTTTCCTGAATCCTTTGTTTGCGATTCAATTTTGTAACAGGAGTACACATGGCACGTTATGACAACATTCTTGAAGTTGAACCCGATCTTGACGGTGCGGAGCTACGTATCGGCATTGTTATGAGCCGCTTTAACGCAAATGTGAGCGAGGGGTTGCTGGGAGCTTGCACCGCGGAACTGGTGAAAAGGGGCGTGCAGGAGTCAGGCATGTTGCTGGTAACGGTTCCGGGTGCACTGGAAATTCCCCTCGCGTTGCAAAGAATGGCTTTAACCGACCAGTTTGACGCACTGGTGGCATTAGGCGCGGTGATACGCGGAGACACCTATCATTTCGAGGTCGTAGCCAATCAATCTGCCAGTGGTGTGGCTGCCGTGCAGCTTGATACCGGCATCCCTGTCGCCAACGGCATACTTACCGCCGATACCGACGATCAGGCATTGGCGCGCATGAGCCAGAAAGGTACCGAAGTTGCGCAAGTAGCGTTGGAGATGGCCAATCTGCTAAGAGAGCTCGACGAAGTGACCCAATGAAATCGACCCAATGACGCAGACTAAACCGGCAAATAAATCATCCACCCCGTCATTAAAACAGTCAACAGGCCATCCGGCGGGCAAACCGGGCCGTAAAACCCGGCGGCGCCGATCCCGCGAACTGGCTTTGCAGGGGCTTTATCAATGGCGGGTGGCGGGTGGAACCGTTGAGGCCATCGAAGCGCAGCTCCGTGAAACCAACGAATTTCCCAGGACAGATGAAGAGTATCTTTCCGTTCTGTTGCGAGGCGTGCTGGCGAATGTCTCCGAACTGGAGAAGGAAATTCAGCCTCATCTCGACCGGCCGTTGAAGGAGCTCAGTCCCGTGGAGGTTGCCATTCTGCTGTTGAGCACCCACGAGCTTGCCAGCCACCTGGAGATGCCTTATCGAGCAGTCATCAACGAGGCCGTGGAATTAGC
Organism: Nitrosospira sp. Nsp13; assembly: GCF_900101945.1. Classification (NCBI taxonomy): domain Bacteria; kingdom Pseudomonadati; phylum Pseudomonadota; class Betaproteobacteria; order Nitrosomonadales; family Nitrosomonadaceae; genus Nitrosospira; species Nitrosospira sp. Nsp13. The sequence continues at coordinate 25,249 of NZ_FMVD01000007.1, forward strand.
CAAAACCTATGGCGGTACCGATGGACATAAATACGTGAACGGCGTGCTGGATAAATTGGCGGCGAAGCTGCGAACGGTTGAGATCAATGCGAAAATGTAATCCTAAATCCGGCAGTTGACTGCTCATTTTTCAGTCGAGGCTATGATCCGCAAAAACCGCGTACTCCACCCTGCCCGGCTACCGGATTCAGGTTGATCATCCGCGTAGTATCCATGCTCTCCGAATTCGACATTATCGATCGCTATTTTACCCATCCGAGCCCCGGCGCAGTATTGGGGGTGGGGGATGACGCGGCGCTGATCAAGCCCGCAAGGGGAATGGAACTGGCAGTTTCCACCGACATGCTGGTAGCTGGCCAGCATTTTTTCGCCGATGCCGATCCACGCAAGCTGGGTCACAAATCCCTCGCAGTGAATCTTTCCGATATGGCCGCAATGGGAGCAAGGCCACGGTGGGCCATACTCTCGCTGGCCCTGCCGGAACTTATGGTGCGTACGGATGAAAAATGGCTGGAAGCATTTGCTGATGGTTTTTTTGGGCTTGCTCAAGCGCATCAGGTGGATCTTGTCGGTGGAGACACAACGCGTGGTCCGCTCGCTATCAGCGTAACGATCATAGGTGAAGTAGCAACAGGAAAAGCGTTGCGCCGTAGCGGTGCCAGGCCGGGTGATGATATCTGGATATCCGGCCAGCTAGGCGATGCCGCCCTGGCGCTTGCTCACGTGCAGCGGCGTATCGTGCTTGAACCTGGCGAAATCGCGGGATGCCTGTCCGCGCTGCATACCCCGACGGCACGGGTTGAATTAGGGCAGCGGTTGATCGGCCTTGCCGATAGCGCCATCGATATTTCCGATGGGCTGCTGGCGGATCTGGGGCACATCCTGAAAAGTTCTAAAGTTGCCGCTGTCATTAATATAAGTGAAATAAATTGCTCTGCGGCAATGAAGCAATATCTTCCCCAGGCGCTGGCGCTGGAATGCCTGCTGGCCGGCGGAGACGACTATGAGCTTTGTTTTACCGCGCCCAGGTCCAAGCGAAAAAAAATTGAAACACTCTCTCTTGAACAGCAGATTCCGCTGACTCGCATTGGCGGAATCTGCGAAGGAGAAGGTCTGGTCGTGCTGGATGCTACTGGCAATACCGTCACGCTGGAGACGAAGGGATATGACCACTTCCACGTCTGATCACTTCATTCCCGATAAAGCGTTTGTACGGCGTCATGTTGCGCACTTTATCGCATTCGGTGGCGGCGCAGGTTTGAGTCCGGCTGCACCCGGCACCGCAGGGACGCTTGCCGCCTTCCCGTTATTCTGGGTGCTTGATTACTTCCTTGATCCTGTCAAACTTCTGTTGCTGATTGCCGGGCTGTTCCTGATCGGCATCTGGGCTTGCAATGTTACCGGCAAAGCGCTTGGTGATCATGATCATGGCGGCATGGTCTGGGATGAGATCGTGGCTTTTCTGCTGGTGCTGGTGTTCACGCCCCATAGCTTGATATGGCAGGCATTTGCGTTTCTGCTGTTTCGCCTGTTCGATATTATCAAACCGCCGCCAATCCGATATTACGACAACAAATTGCGTGGCGGCTTCGGTGTAATGTTTGATGACCTGCTGGCTGCGTTTTTCACGCTTTTGTGTCTGGCGGCGTGGAAAGCATTTGTAATATAGTACGGCGTAATAATTTCAGAATGGGCAAAATTATGGATGATCCGGCACTTGAAGATCTTGCCAGGCAAGTTGGACTGGCGCTCGCCGGGCAGGGATTGATGCTTGCCAGCGCCGAATCCTGCACAGGCGGCTGGCTGGGGCAAACCATCACGTCAATCGCCGGAAGTTCTGCCTGGTACGAACGCGGCTTTATCACATACGCGGATATCTCAAAGCGGGAAATGCTTGGCGTGAGGAGCAAGACGCTCGAACAAAATGGTGCGGTTTCCAGGGAGGTTGCATATGAAATGGCCGAAGGGGCCATTACGCGCAGCCATTCGCAGGTTGCGGTTTCCATTACCGGCATTGCCGGTCCGGACGGCGGCACAGCGGAAAAACCCGTCGGGATGGTATGTTTCGCCTGGCTAATGAAAGATGGTCTTGCCCTTACCGAAACCCGCTATTTTAGTGGTAGCCGCGAGGCAATAAGGCGGCAAGCGGTGGCGGGAGCACTACAAGGAGTAATAGATCTGCTGCAAGGTATCCCACCTGTGACCGCTTGAGGACATGTTATCGCTCAGTGGGATTCCTGGGCCTCCCTGTGCGCGCTAGTACTAGACATGATGCGATCACTGTAAGCGATTGCAATAGCCGAAAGCAGGAAAACGACATGGATTCCGGTTTGGGCGAGGATGGTTTTTTCGTCATATGCGTTGGCATTGATAAAGGTCTTGAGCAAGTGGATAGACGAAATGCCAATAATGGCGGTGGCGAGTTTGACCTTTAGCACCGATGCATTGACATGTGACAGCCATTCCGGCTGATCGGGATGGCCCTCCAGATTCATACGCGACACGAACGTTTCATAGCCGCCGATAATTACCATAATGAGTAGATTAGAAATCATCACCACGTCTATCAAACCCAGCACGACCAGCATAATGGTGGTTTCACTGATCTTGGTGGGCCTGGGCGCGCCTTCAATAGCCACTGCGTCCAGAATATGCTGTAGCGACGCCGCGTTACCCATGACGGCGCCAATCAGATCGGTCAATTCAACCCAGAAATGGTACACGTATACGCATTGGGCAAGAATCAGTCCAAGGTACAGCGGTAATTGCAGCCAGCGTGTGGCGAAGATGAAATATGCCAGCGGCTGGATCGGTTTCCTCGCGGGATAATTGGCGGCCTCTTTGTTAATTTCGTTGATTTCCATATGGTTCCGCGGTTTCCGGTAAATAATCCGGCATTTTACACTTTTTTATTGCGCGCGATTATCGTTGCTGACGCACATAAGTTGAGTCAATGCGCTACGATGAGTATTCAAATTGACGGGTTAATATGGCTGTGAGTCCGAATAACCGGCAAAAAAAACAGGATATCCTGCCAGTGAAGATTGGAGGTTTGGGACTGGCCTTGCTTTCGTCATTCGCCGCCGCCGATATTTCCCATGTACCCAATATCCCATTGACCCCTGAACGTATTGTTATGCGGGTGTCGCCTTCCGTGGTGGAAGTAGACGTGGTGGATCCCCATGGTAAATCCATTCATCAGGGCAGCGGCGTAGTGGTTGGCACGAATCAGGTGGTGACCGACTGCCACGTAGTCAAGGAACTCGCCAAGGAAGGAAAAAGTACCCTGGTGCGAAAATCAGGCAGCACTTTCAAAGCCACGCTGCACTACGCTGACCCGGATCGTGATCTTTGCCAGCTGAATGTACCCCATTTGAGAGGCACACCCATTACTCTGGGTTCAGCCGGAAAAATCAGAGCCGGCCAGCGCGTCCATGCCATCAGTGTATCCGGTGGGCATGGGCTGGTGCTGCGCGAAGGCGTTGTATCCAACACACGGCCGCATGGGGGGTCACAATATATGCATGTCTCCGTCGCTGTCTCTTCAGGCTCCAGCGGTGGAGCGCTGGTCGATGACCAGGGGCGGCTGATAGGACTTCTTTCGCTCCAGTCTTTAGAACGTCAAAACTTTACATTTGCGCTACCGGTGGAGTGGGTTGGTGAATTATCGAAACGGGCACAACCTGTTCAAACGATAACAACCATAACTGGCTTGGCTTGGCTTAACCGTGCCATGGTGCTGGAGAAGAAAGCCGACTGGCAGACGCTGTTAAGATTCGCTCAGCAGGAAGTCAAGCGCGATCCGGCAAACGCGGCAGCATGGTATAGCGTGGGGACGGCATCCGCCCATCTTAAACAATACACCCAGGCGGTTCAAGCCTATCGCGAGGCGATACGCAACCAGGCCGAGTATGACGAGGCATGGCATAAACTTGGTATTGCCTATGCCAGCCTCAAAGAATACGATCATGCCATTCATGCCTATCGGGACGCTCTGCGCATACAGCCGGAGAATGCAGAGGCCTGGTACGACCTGGGCAATACTCACTATGAACTCAAGCATTACGCCCACGCCATTCATGCTTATCGGGAGGCGCTGCGCATACAGCCGGAGAATTCCGGTGCCTGGTTCAATCTGGGCAGTACCTATGACAATCTGAATCTGCATGGAGAGGCGGCTCTGGCCTATCAGGAAACAGTGCGTATACAGCCGGAGAATGCGGATGCCTGGTATAACCTGGGTGTGAACTACGCACTACTGGGCGAACGCGGCAAGATGAGGGGAATTTATCACGCCCTGCGCAAGCTTGATCCAGCCAGGGCGGAGCGTTATTTCAACACTTATATTTTGCCTTAGATACACAGGGAATAAATGGCCTCGATTAATTCGCCTTGTCTTCCTGATATTTCCTGATGCATCCGCTCACGGTTCAATCGCCTTTCAACAAGATGCCCCATTGGGTAGAAATGGGAAATCACGTTCCCGTGAACCATTGCGAACACATTGTCATTCTCCCTTGTCTTTCCGCGCTGGGTCACATATGCGATAATCAGCCTCATTCTTAAGAGGAAAACCCATGGACGAAAACAGAAGCAAAGCGCTGGCGGCGGCGCTGTCCCAGATCGAGAAACAGTTCGGCAAAGGCTCGATCATGCGTTTGGGCGCCAGCGATGTTGCCAAAGACATCCAGGTAATTTCCACCGGCTCGCTGGGGCTCGATATCGCGCTGGGTGTGGGAGGGTTGCCGCGAGGACGTGTCATTGAAATTTACGGTCCGGAGTCATCCGGCAAAACTACCCTTACCCTGCAAGTCATCGCGGAAATGCAGAAAAGGGGGGGTACTGCGGCATTCATCGACGCGGAGCACGCCCTGGACCCGCAATACGCGCAAAAGATCGGCGTCAATGTGCAGGAATTATTGATATCTCAACCCGATAACGGTGAGCAAGCGTTGGAAATCGCCGATATGCTAGTACGCTCGGGCTCGGTTGATGTGGTGGTGGTGGATTCGGTCGCCGCCCTGACGCCCAAGGCGGAGATCGAAGGTGAGATGGGCGAGCCTCAAATGGGCCTGCAAGCGAGATTAATGTCGCAGGCGTTGCGCAAGCTTACCGCCAACATCAAGCGCAGCAATACCATGGTGATTTTCATCAACCAGATCCGCATGAAAATCGGCGTCATGTTCGGCAGCCCCGAGACGACTACCGGCGGCAATGCGTTGAAATTCTACGCATCGGTGCGTCTCGACATACGCCGGACCGGCTCCATCAAAAAAGGTGATGAGGTGATCGGCAGCGAAACCCGCGTCAAGGTCGTGAAAAACAAGGTTGCGCCGCCATTCAAACAGGCCGAATTCGATATCCTCTATGGCGAAGGGATTTCGCGCGAAGGTGAAATCGTCGAGCTGGGCGTGCAACATAAGCTGATCGAGAAATCCGGCGCCTGGTATGCCTACAAGGGAGACAAAATAGGTCAGGGCAAGGACAATGCCCGCGAGTATCTGAAAGAGCACCACGACGTGGCGATGGAAATCGAATCGAAGATCCGCGCGGCCGTGGGAGTCGCCAATCAGGCCGAAACCGCCGACGTGGAATAATCGCGCTGGCATGATGTTGTCGTGAAAGCGCCGCGGCGTATCGAGCCGAACCTGAAAACCCGCGCCTTGGGTTACCTGGCGCGGCGGGAGCACTCCCGGCTCGAGCTGCAAAGAAAGCTCGCGCCCCATGCTCAAACTCCCGAAGAACTTTCTTCCTTGCTGGACACACTCGAACAACGCGGCTTTCTGTCAGCCGTGCGCATGGTGGAGCAGGTAATACACATGCGTAAAAACAAGTTTGGCAGTCAACGGATTGTGCATGAATTACGTGAAAAGGGTATCGCGGAGAATTTAATCGCCGCGGCGTTGCCCAATATCAGGGAAACCGAGCAGGAAAATGCGCGCGAAGTATGGCGGAAAAAATTTGGTGCGATGCCTGCCAATGCGAAAGAGCTTGGCAGGCAAATGCGTTTCCTCATGGGACGGGGATTTACGGCGGAAGTGATACGTCAGGTATTGCGCCACGCCGACAAGGAGGAAGCGTGAGGAATTGCCTCGCTCAGGCGGTAGTGGCGGCGGTTATAGGGATTCTGCTCGGTGGTTGCGACGCCATCAACGCAACCCCCATTAACGAAATCAATATATCTCCTGCCAATTTCGACGGCAAGGAAGTTACGCTCCGGGGTGTCGCAAAAGATCCCACGCGGATTCCGTTATTGAATACAAAGGCCTACGTGTTAAAGGACGATAGCGGAGAGGTTACCATCCTGACGGAAGCCGATCTGCCTAAAATGAACGAAAAAATCACCATCAAGGTGAAGGTGGCGAATATTGCGATTATCAATGGTGAATCGCTGGGAATGACGGTAACGGAACTATCACGGCGTTAGCCGCTACCCCCACGCCCACTGCCTACTTATGATTAGATGAACCCGATATGAAAAGTAGCGAAATAAGACAAAAATTTCTCGAGTTCTTTGCGTCGCATGGCCACACGGTCGTCGCGTCGAGCCCCCTCGTTCCCGCGAACGATCCCACGTTGCTGTTCACCAACGCGGGCATGGTGCAGTTCAAGGATGTATTTCTCGGACAGGATAAGCGAGCCTATGCGCGCGCGGCAAGTTCGCAACGCTGCGTCCGGGCGGGCGGTAAACATAACGATCTGGAGAACGTCGGCTACACTGCGCGGCACCATACCTTCTTTGAGATGCTGGGCAATTTCAGCTTCGGCGATTATTTCAAGCGCAACGCCATCAAGTTTGCATGGGAATTTCTTACGGTTACCCTCAAGGTGCCGCAGGAAAAATTATGGGTCACGGTGTATGCCGAGGATGACGAGGCTGCCGATATCTGGCTCAACGAGGTGGGAATTGCCTCGGCGCGCTTCACGCGCATCGCCACCACGGATAATTTCTGGCAGATGGGTGATACCGGTCCCTGTGGTCCCTGTTCCGAAATTTTTTATGATCATGGTCCGGAGATTGCGGGTGGCCCGCCCGGCACGCCGGAAGCAGACGGCGACCGCTATGTCGAAATCTGGAACCTGGTGTTCATGCAATACAACCGGGACAGCGCCGGTACATTGCATCCGCTGCCCAAGCCCTCCGTGGATACCGGCATGGGACTGGAGCGTATATCCGCGGTAATGCAGCAGGTTCACAGCAATTATGAAATCGATTTGTTTCAGGATCTGATCCAAGCGGCGGCCCGGGAATGTTTTGGCAACGGCAGTAGTGCGCAGGATCTGTCGAGCAACTCTCTCAAGGTAATCGCCGATCACATCCGCGCCTGTTCCTTTCTCATCGCCGATGGCGTGATTCCCGGCAACGAGGGACGCGGCTACGTGCTCCGGCGCATCATCCGTCGCGCCATACGCCATGGCTATAAACTGGGCCAGAATCAACCATTCTTTTACGCGCTGGTGGAAGATCTGGCGAAAGCAATGGGTTCAGCCTATCCGGAATTGGTTGAAGCCAAGGCTCGCATAGCAGCCGTGCTGAAACAGGAGGAAGAACGTTTCGCCGAGACGCTGGAAAATGGCATGCAGATACTGGAAGCAGCGCTGGGCCAGGAAAGCCGCATCCTGGATGGTGAAACCCTGTTTCGTCTCTATGACACCTTCGGTTTTCCGTTGGACCTCACCGCCGACATTGCGCGCGAACGGGGCATCGCCATCGACCACGCCGGTTTCGAGCAAGCCATGGCGCGTCAGCGCGAGCGGGCCCGGGCAACAAGTAAATTCACCATGCAGGATGGCATCGCCTACAGCGGTCTCCCGACACAATTCCACGGCTACGAGAACGTGCAATACGAAGGCCAGGTTCTCGCGATCTACCGGCAGGGTAGCCGCGTGGATTTTATCGAGGCGGGTGATGAAGCCGTGGTCGTCCTCGATCAGACACCGTTTTATGCGGAATCCGGCGGGCAGGTAGGCGATTGCGGCGAATTGCTGGCGGCAAACGGTACCTTTGCCGTATCCGACACGCAAAAAATTCAGGCGGATGTGTTCGGTCACAAGGGGCTGTTGCGCAGCGGGCGGCTGGTGATCGGCGACAAGGTGCTGGCAAAGGTGAATCCGGAGGCGCGGGCCCGCACCGAGCGTAATCATTCCGTCACCCACCTGATGCATAAGGCGCTGCGCGAGGTACTGGGTGCCCATGTGCAGCAAAAAGGCTCACTGGTGGATGCCGATAAAACGCGCTTCGATTTTGCGCATAATCAGCCCATGACGGATGACGAAATTCGCAAGGTCGAAGTTCTGGTCAATGCGGAAATACTGACCAACGCGGCAACTGGGGCGCGCATGATGGCGATAGAGGATGCGAAGAAAACCGGTGCGATGATGCTGTTCGGTGAGAAATATGGTGACGAAGTACGCGTGCTGGATATTGGTTCCTCGCGTGAGCTATGTGGCGGTACACACGTCAAGCGCACGGGCGACATCGGATTATTCAAGATTGTTGCTGAGAGCGGGGTGGCTGCCGGAGTGCGGCGCGTGGAAGCGGTAACCGGCGAGGGCGCATTGGCTTATATTCAGCAACAGGAATCGCAATTGCAGCACGTGGCGGATGCAGTGAAGGTGCAGCCGCGGGATGCTGCTGTACGCATTACCCAAATCCTCGATAACGTAAAACAGCTGGAAAAAGAACTCGCACGCATGAAATCGAAACTTGCCAGCTCGCAAGGCGATGATCTCGCCGGCCAGGCGCGGGAGGTGAAAGGCGCAAAAGTCCTGGCAGTCTGTCTTGAAGATGCGGATTCGAGGACGCTGCGCGAAACGCTGGACAAGCTCAAGGATAAACTCAAATCCTGCGTCGTCGTGCTGGCCGCGATAGAAGCCGAAAGGGTCAAGCTGATCGCGGGTGTCAGCGACGATCTCACGACGAAAATCAAGGCGGGCGAGCTGATTAATTTTGTTGCCTTGCAGGTGGGCGGCAAGGGCGGCGGCCGCGCCGACATGGCCCAGGCAGGCGGAACCCAGCCGGATAATTTACCTGCCGCGTTGGAGAGCGTGGCAGGATGGGTTGAACAACGGCTGTAGCGTCTGGCAGGAACTTGTTTTTTTAAAAATAAATCTTACATACCGTATTATGACAAGCAAACACTCCCGCCTTATCATTCTCGGGTCCGGTCCCGCCGGTTACAGCGCGGCAGTCTATGCCGCGCGCGCCAACCTCAAGCCCGTGCTCATCACCGGCATGGCCCAGGGTGGCCAGCTCATGACCACTACCGACGTCGATAACTGGCCGGCGGATGCCATGGGCGTGCAAGGCCCGGAATTGATGGAACGCTTCCAGAAACATGCGGAACGCTTTAACACCGAGATCATTTTCGATCACATTCACACTGCCAAACTTACCGATAAACCCATCACGCTGATCGGCGATCAAGGCACGTACACGTGCGATGCGCTGATTATCGCCACCGGGGCTTCCGCACAGTACCTGGGATTACCCTCGGAAGAGACGTATATGGGCAGAGGCGTATCGGGTTGCGCCACTTGCGATGGATTTTTCTACAAGGGGCAGGATGTAGCGGTGGTGGGCGGCGGCAACACGGCGGTGGAAGAAGCCCTTTATCTTTCGAACATTGCACGGAATGTCACGCTCGTACATCGACGCGACAAATTCCGCTCGGAAAAAATCCTGATCGATAAATTGATGGACAGGGTGAAAAACGGCAACGTCAAGCTGGAGCTCAATCATGTGCTGGACGAAGTATTGGGGGATACTTCCGGCGTTAACGGCATGCGCATTAAAAGTACCCAGGACAGCTCCGGCAAGACCGTGGCGCTGCAAGGCGTATTCATCGCTATCGGCCACAAGCCCAATACCGATATTTTCCAGGGACAGCTGGAAATGAAAAACGGCTATATCGTGACCCGGAGCGGAAACGAGGGCAACGCCACCGCAACCAGCATCCCTGGTGTATTCGCGGCGGGCGACGTGCAGGATCACGTCTACCGCCAGGCGGTGACCAGCGCGGGAACCGGCTGCATGGCGGCACTGGATGCGGAAAAGTATCTCGATGCTTTGAGTTGAGTAGCCATTGAGCAACCACGGCTTGAGAAGCTCATATGAAACGGCGGGTCAAGAAGTCTGCAACCGAGCCTGCAACCGGTAATGCAGCGGTATCCGGAATTGTCGATGACGACACTGCATTGTTCCGCAACGCGGTTCGGGATGTAGCGCCGCTGCCCAAATCCGGCCAGACGCCCCAGACCGGGAATCCACCTCCACCCATCCCGCGTCAGATTCCACATGACGAACAGACCGCGCTGGATGACTCGCTCTCCGATCATATCTCGCTGGAGATGGAAGCGGGCGATGAGTGGTCATTCCTGCGCCCCGGTGTCTCACGCCAGACCTTGCGGCGACTGCGGCGCGGCCATTGGGGGATTCAGGCGCAACTCGACCTGCATGGATTCACCCGTGACGAGGCGCGCAGGGAACTGGTGACTTTCCTCGATACCAGTAACAAACGCGGTTTCCGCTGCGTGCGAGTAATACATGGCAAGGGGCTTGGCTCAAAGTCTCACGAGCCGGTGCTGAAGGTCAGGATTGGAAGCTGGCTTTCGCAGCGCGATGACGTACTGGCTTTTTGTCAGGCCAGACCGGAAGATGGCGGCAGCGGCGCGGTGCTGGTGTTGCTTAAGGCATCGGCACCCGCAAGATAATGCCTTGCAATGATGGCGCCATCGCCGAGCGCTTGCTAGAGGGTTGGAGTTTCTTCGTGAGCATAGGTTTTCTCATGCACTTCCTGGCATTGCACACATCGTTGCGCAGTGGGATAAGCCATTAGCCGGTCAAAACCGATTTCGCCACCACAATCGATGCAATCGCCGAAATTCAGCTCCGCCAGGCGTTTTAAGGCCGCCTCCACCTCACGCATCTCATGCACCTGCCGGTCCACCATGGCAGTATTGATATCCAGCAACAGATCCGCCACCGAGCCGTCGCCGGCATCACGCACACTACCCGCCAGGTCGATATAACGCTGCTCGCCCGAACGTTCCAGTTCACCACGAACTTCTTCCCGCAAATCCAGATAGCGTTGTTGCAGCGATATTTTCAGTTGCGTCAACTGGTCTTCGGTCAGTTTTGCCATGATGATTATTTCCTTATGATTATCGTGACAGCGTTTTACATAGAATGCAAAGATACAGTATGCGACTTTCGATTGAATCAAAAGTCAAGAACTGCACAGTCCCGCGTACCAACGATAAGTTCGTTCACAAACCCTTCAGTTTCTTTAAATCCTCGATCACTTCAGCAGAATTGCGCGAAGTGCTGGCCGACAAATAAATTTTGGCAATCTTGCCTTGCGGGTCGATCAGAAAAGTATTGCGCTTGGCCATCCCGCCATCGCTCCGCAGCGAATCGTAGCGCGCAGCGGTCTCGCCCTTGCTATCCGCCAGGAGCGGGAAAGGCAGATTATATTTCTTGGCGAAATTGGCATGACTGGTACTATCATCCACGCTCACGCCGACAACTTGCGCACCCAGATCCGTAAGTTGATGGATATCATCGCGAAATTTGCATGCCTGCTCGGTGCAGCCGGGCGTGTCATCTTTGACATAGAAATACAACGCCAGCCACTTGCCGCGATAATCCGCAAGCTTATGATTTTTTCCGCTCTGATCAGGGAGATTGAAATCTGGCGCCGGCTGGCCTACTTTAAGCGGCTCGGCACGTGCGGCCTGACTCCCAAAAAACAGAGCTATTGCCATCAACGTTGCAAGTATTGAAAGTATTTTCATAAATCCTCCATACATTTTTGTAGGATGGGTGAAGCGAAGCGCAACCCATCATTCATATCTCCCCAAATTCCACATCGCCTGACTCACCGCTTCCAGCCCAATTTCTGGAGTATGTGCCGGTTTCAACATAACGATGAAATGTGGAATACGACCAATCCGCAACCTGCTTAACATGCTGATGTTTGACCGGATTGTAATAGATATAATCCTGATCGGCATTTCCCGTAAAGGTGGAAACTCAACTCTGTCATTCCCGCTTTCGCAGGAATGACAGAGCAATAGGTAATAGTCGCCATCCTCATGCTCATCTTCCCCGCATGCATTATTTAATGCCTTTTATATCCCACCAAACTTATCTACCAACCTCCATCCAATTTCCTGACCGGCCAGGCCCAAAACCGCAACAACAGTGCCGCAAAAGCCGCCAGCCCGCCGGCAAAAAAGAATGCCATTTCTGCACTTTGAAATTGCCAGATGGAACCAAATAGCAACCCTGCCGGAATCGCCGCAATGCCCACCATCAAATGGTACCAGCCAAAAGCCGTTCCGCGTTCGCGAGGTTCCGCATAATCACTGATAATCGCCCGTTCCGCACCTTCGCTCATGCCCGCGCAAAGACCGTAAAAAATGCTCACCGTCCATAGCCCGATGCTATCCGTAACCGTGCCCAGTAGCAAAAACGAGATCGAGAATGTTGCCCATCCGATCAGTATCAACGCGCCGCGCCCCCAGCTATCGGCCAATTGCCCGCCCCAGGTGGAAGTGGCTGCCTTGGCAAGATTCAAGGCCGACCACAGCAACAATAATTCGACTACTCCCACGCCTAATTGGTGCCCCAGCAGCAGGATAAAAGTTTCCGAGGCGCGGGCAAATGTAAACAGCATCAACACCAGCAGATACCGGCGCATTGGCACAGATAAAACCGACCAGCGTAAAGGCGGCAGCACCACGGGAGCATGAACAGCGGCTTCTTCTTCTCGCATCTCTTCTTTGACACCCGCACCCAGCAGCAGCACCGCGACAAAACCCGGCACCGCCGACCAGAGAATCACTTCTGTCAGGCTCATGCCGGCCCATGCCAGCGCAGCGGCCGCAACCAGGCTACCCGCCACCGCTCCCGCATTATCCAGCGCCCGGTGAAAACCGAAGGCATAGCCACGCATCGCGGGCGGCGTTGCATCTGCAACCAGCGCATCACGCGGCGCGCTGCGCAGACCTTTCCCCACCCGATCAATGCTGCGCAGCACCAAAATCATTGGCCAGGAACCAGCCAGCCCCAGCAACGGGCGGGCAATGTTGGACAGTGTATAACCCGCTACCGCCAGCCCCTTGCGCCGCCCGCTCATGACATCTGAATGCCGCCCCGACCACAGCTTGAGCAGGCTCGCCACCGCGTCGGCAACACCCTCGATAAATCCCAGAGCCAGCGGCCCGGCGGCCAGCACCGTCGCCAGCAATATGGGAATGAGCGGAATGACGATATCAGAAGCGAAATCGTTAAAGAAACTGACCAGGCTGAGAACAACTACGGTGCGAGGGAGTTTTTGGCGCATCGCGGTATTTCCTTCAGGGACTGCGGCGGGTTTATTCATACCGGCATATTAGCGTAAAATGCAGCCGTCGCCCTGGTAGCTCAGTGGATAGAGCAACCCCCTCCTAAGGGGTAGGTCACACGTTCGATTCGTGTTCAGGGCGCCATTATCCATGACGCTTTCAGCCGCAAGAGAGCTTTTATCCCTCTTTTTATTTTTATAAATGTAACCATTTTGTAACCGCCATCTTTAAAATAGCCCTATTAACTCTTACAGAAGGTCCACAATGCTTGAAGGCGAACTGAGTAAGCGTCATGAGACATGAAAAATTGACCGTTTTTGCGGCTGTTGTGGCGGCGCTGCTGCTCGCGGGATGTGCGTCCCATCCGGAAAGGGTGCTTTCGCAAAGGGGTTCGGCGTATGCCATGCTGCCGAACGGAATGGATCCGCTTAATCCGCAACAGGTTTCGCCCATGTTCGCTGCCGCGGCAGAGGGGAAACCGAATTTCGTGCGCCAGCTAGAACGCAAGGTGGGTCGCGCGCTCAACATGCTGTCCCTTTCGGGCGGCGGTCAGAACGGCGCCTTTGGTGCAGGCCTGCTGAACGGTTGGCGCGAAAGCGGTCAACGCCCCCAGTTCGATGTGGTTGGCGGGGTGAGCACCGGCGCATTGCTCGCGACCCACGCGCTGCTCGGCACGCCAGCCGACGATGCGCAGCTCGAAGAGATGTACACACAGATCACCAAGAAAAATATCCATAACGAAAGAGGGATCTTCAGCCTCGCGTTCGGCGCCGATTCCCTCTCGGACACTACACCCCTGCGGGCGCTCATCGCTAAATACATTACCGAGGACACCTTGAAGCGTGTGGCTGCCGCGTACAACGACAACCGATACCTCCTCGTGGGCACGACCAACATCGATTACGGCCAGACCTGGGTCTGGAACATGTCCCTGATCGCGAAGGACGGCAACCTAGAGCTTTATCGCCAGGTGTTGCTCGCATCCGCAGCGTTTCCCATCGTGTTCCCGCCGGTGGAAATCGACGGTCACCTCTTCGTCGACGGCGCCGCCCGTTCGAATGTCGTCATTGGGGGATTGGGCGGGTCGGAGCGCCCCGCGCCTCCGCTTTATGGAGTGGGGAACATATACCTGGTCGACAATGGTAGGATGCAAAGCCCACCCGAGGCTTTGCGCAGAGCTCTTGGTAACGTGGCAGCCACGACTATCAGCGTCATGATGGACCAGTCGATGCTAACGGCAATGACGCGCTCGTATTTCGGCGCTAGGTTTTTGGGTTATAACTTCAATTTGGCAGCCATTCCCAACGACGTAAATATCGGCAATGACCCGCTTGCTTTCGATCCGGAACAAATGCGGGCGGCGTTCGATGCAGGACGCGCGATGGCGAAGAAGTCCGACCATTGGATGACCGTTCCGCCCAACACCGGCGATATTCCGAGCTGGGCTCTCGAGCAGATCAAGTAGGCGCTACTTCCCTGTGTCGTATTTGTGCGGGGCGACATGTGCTGCCTGTCGGCGTGGCGGTAGCGATTGCTTCGGGAGGGACTAGAATTTAAAACCCGCGCTCGCGCAAAAAGCGAGGTTGTTGCCGTGTTGAATCAATGGTAATCAATGGGGTCATGGTAATCAATGGCAAGAATCAATGGGGTCAGACTCGATTGATGCAACATGGAAGGCAATATATTGATTGCTTTCCGAGAGTTCGAGTATAGACGGCCTAGACGGTCGGAACAATTCGTATCAATGAGTCTGATCTCATCGAAACACTCCAGAATGCAAAGTATGCCAGAATGTTACATTGTGTGTGCATTGAGTAATACTTTAAGCATATTATGAACCAGCCCATTGTGAGGAAGCATACCGTGGCGCATTCTCGTTATCATCGATTCGCGATCACCGTACCCGAACGGATGGCAGCGCAGATTGATGATTATATGCGAGATCGAGGGACGGAGCCGTTCGGAGTTTTTCCGTGAAGCGGTAAGAATTTACCTTGCCTCGAGATCGCGCGAACCACAATTTCTTATGCCGACAAGCGAAGAGGAGCGCAAAGACAATCCGTTCCACACGTTTGCCGAATGGGATTCGGAAGCAGACAGCATCTATGATACGCTCCGCTAAACCCCGATTTCAGCCGTGGGATGTGCTTGTCCCCTTCCCCTATACGGAAAGCAACTACACCAAAGTACGTCCCGCGCTGATCATTTCGACCGAGACATTGAGCACGAAGACCGGAAAGTATTTCCTGTCAATGATTACGAGCGCACAGCACGCACGGTCGTATGGAGATATCGCTGATTAGCGATCTGAAACTCGCCGGGTTGCCGGGCGAATCCATCATTCGTCCGAGCAAAATCGCAACATTCGAGGAGACTTTGTTTGTTCGGCGCATTGGCACTTTATCGACCAAAAACCGGAAGAAGACATCCGCTCAATTGCGTGAATTTTTGTGTGTTGAAGAGAAAGGATAGCTCAGAGGCTGACCCTATTGAAACACGCTATTGAAACACGTTGGGCAAAATGCGTAGGATCAAAGTCTTAGGCTCTATTCATAATGCTGCAAATTGAACCTTAGCGGGATATGGCGAGGCAAGTGCCCCGCCATGTCCCGCCAAATATTTGGTTGTCGCAATACATCACTTCTTGCTGCGGAAGGAAATGTCTCGATCATCCCAATTGTGCCATGATCAGTCATCGACCGGCAAACAACTCAGAATTGGATCAATTCCTGTCCGGTGATAACAACTGTGCTTAACTCGAGATTATCCCGCGCTTTATTTTTTTTCTGCCAGCGCCTGGCATTTATCAATGAATGCTTGCCGCGCAGTTTCATTATCAAAAGTTGGAAGGATCGCCTGCATTCCTCCGCCAGAGCAATTCGTTGCATTTATTTCAGGAGCTCCGTCACCACCACCACAACCAACCAAAGCGGTACTAAGGGCAATAATAAATACAATATGTTTAAAACTCATTAAAGTCTTCCTCTTTAAAAATTATTAATATGGTACGGATTCAAGTCCGAAGTACAACAACGGGTGGTTGCTTGGCGAGCTTACCGGCACCCCGAAGGATACCTCATAAGGAGTTATAAATTCCAGCATTTTGCGCGACCGGCGGTTGAGTCGCTCTACACCGTTTCCGTCAATCATCTATACGCAGAACCGCGTCATCCGAATGGATGGATAGCAAATCAATGAGGCTCAAACCGTTTCTTTACAACTCCTCACATCCTCAGTAACCGTTTTCCCATCCTTGAGCACAATGGTTTGCCTGATGGTTTTGCATTCTCCATTCTGCTGCGTCGGCGGTGTCGATGGAACAACCTCGGCCTTGCCCGTCAAGCCATTATCCGGGTTGCTGAAGGTCTGGGTTTGTCCCGTATTGAATGCCGTTTGGGACACCTGGGCCATTCTTTGTTTATCTTCTTCTCCAAGATAGCCCGCGATGTAGGCGCCGACATAGTAGCCCGCGAGGCTCCCGGCCACGGCGCCCGCGATACGGCCCGCCGTGCCGCCACCGAGATACTGGCTAAGATAGCTTCCCCCGAGGGAGCCCGTGATGCTGCCAATCACGCCCCCTACACGCCTCGCGTCCGCTGTTTGACATGCCGGCAGAAGGGTGACCAGCACAATTATCATCAACCACCTGGTCCATGCGTTAGCGTTTAATGCGTGGTTCATGATATTTCCTTTCCAAAAGTGTTGCCAGAACCAGGGGATAAACATCGAATATATTTGCTACAGCCGATGTGGAACCGAGTGAGAAAAACGTATGACCGCCGCCGATATCAGCGTCGGCCCTCGCATACCTCACTGCGGATTTTTACAGCTTTTTATATCCTCAGTAACCGTTTTTCCGTCTTTGAGCACAATGGTTTGCCGGATCATCTTGCAGTCATCGCCCTGCTGCGCGGTTTGTGTCGAGGGGACAACTTCGGCCTTGCCTTTCAAGCCGGTATCGGGATTGCTGAACGTCTGCGTCTGGCCGGTATTGAAGGCCGTCTGTGATGCCTGAGCCATCTTTTGCTTATCCTCTTCTCCAAGATAGCCTCCCAGCCCGGCACCCACGTAATAACCGGCAAGACCTCCCGCAACAGCCCCTGCGATGCGGCCCACCGTACCCCCGCCCAGATAGCTGGCAAGATAGCCTCCTCCAATGGAACCGGCAATGCTGCCAATCAGGCCGCCCGCCCGTCTGGTATCCGCGGTTTGACATGCCGGCAGGAGTATGACCAGAGCAATTATTATCAAACGCCTGATCCATGCGCTAGAGCTTGATACGTAGCTCATGATATTTCTCTCCAAAGTCTTTCCGGAAATGGGACAACCCACGGAATATAATCCTAAGTCCGGCAGTTGACTGCTCATTTTTCAGATTAGTGCCCTGATCTGCAAGGTTTTCTTACACTACTTGACCTTCACCTTTGGGTGAGTTCGCTACGGGGTGGATTGCACGGTTTTTGCGGCACATGACTGCGTTGCAACGCCTTGGAATGGAATGACCATTCCGCGTTGTGCGCCTTGCCCTGCACCCCAAAAACCGTATATTTCACCCCGTCCAACTACCGGATTTAGGATAATCGGTAACGCCGATGTGAAGTATCCGGCGGGAAACCAGGCATAATTCCGTTTCCCTGCCTGCGGAGGCCTGTTGAGCATTATTAACGAAAATGGCTGCTTTCGGATGACATAGTTGACAGCCTTCTATTCCACGGGGTAAATTTCACGCTCGAAAACGGATCGCCTTTTCACCCGTTTACCGCAATTACAGGCGTGGCAGACAATGAGAATAAAAAGAGTAATTTGTACGGGGTTGCTATTGGTTGTGCTTCCAATGCTCTCCGGCTGCTGGTACCTGGTCGCCGGCGGAGCTGGCGCCTATGGTGGCTACAAGATGAAAGAGAAAGGCTACACGCTACGCAACCCCGTCGCCAAGGAGAAGAGTAGTACGCAACCATCCAAATAGGACACTGTTTTGCTTCGCGGTATATTCCGGCCAGCTATATGCCCGCATCCCCTCATTTTTTTCCTTCGCCCGCTTTGGGGAAAATCCCATATTTTGATCAACCAACAGATACCCATTATTTCTGGTGCGCCTGTTTCCATTCGTCGGCTTGTTTTCGCGCCTCGGCAATCTGTTCCGGTGTCATGAGCTTCGCCATAACCTCACTATTCAATTTCGCATCCTCATAGCCCGTCGCGCCGGCAACATCGAACCATTTCTCCGCTTCGACGAAGTCCTGCTTCACACCATTGCCTTTGTAGTACAACACGCCCAGATTGGTTTGCGCGCCGGGATGTCCCTGTTCGGCCGCCTTGCGATACCAACCTAGGGCTTGCTCGTAATTCTGCGCAACACCCGAACCGTTGTCATACTTCACGCCCAGGCTGTATTGAGCCCGGGCATATCCCTGCTCAGCCGCCTTGCGATACCAGGCCAGGGCTTCCTGTTCGTCCTTGTTAATCCCGCGGCCGTCATCGTACCGCACACCCAGGTTGTATTGTGCATCCGCATCCCCCTGCTCGGCGGCTTTGCTATACCAGGATGCGGCTTTATGATCGTCCTGCGTTACCCCCTTGCCTGTGGCATACATGACACCGAGATTAAACTGGGCGGGGGCATACCCTTGCTCCGCCGCCTTGCGATACCAGGATAGGGCCTCTTCGTCGTTCTGTGCTACCCCCCGGCCTCTGGCGTACAGGACGGCAAGCTTGAATTGAGCCCGAGTGCTTTCCTGCTCAGCGGCTTTGAGATACCAGAATGCGGCTTGCCGCTCGTCCTGTGTAGTACCCTGTCCTTTCGCGTATGCCAGCCCCAGATTGTATTGAGCATCGGGGTTGCCTTGCTCGGCCGCCTTTCTATACCAGGAAACGGCCTCCCGGTCATTCTGCGCGACCCCGCGACCCTTCGCATACAGAACGCCAAGCGCATATTGCGCATCCGCAAAGCCCTGCTCAGCAGCTTTGAGATACCAGGATGCGGCTTGCTGGTCGTCCTGTGCTACCCCCTGGCCCTTGAGGTACATGAAGCCCAGAATGGATTGTGCGGGGGCGTGCCCCACCTCCGCAGCCCTGAGATACCAAGTCATGGCCTGTTCATAGTCCTGCGCAACCCCCTGGCCTTTGGCGTACATGACACCCAGATTGTATAGCGCAACAGGATAGTTCTTTTCGGCGGCCTTGAGATACCAGGTCATGGCCTGCTGATAGTCCTGCGTGACACCCTGGCCTTTGAGGTGCATGTAACCAAGAATGGATTGCGCCGGCGCATCTCCCTGATCCGCCGCCTTACGGTACCAGACCACTGCCTGCCGGTAATCCTGCGGAACGCCCCGGCCTTTGGCGTACATGACACCCAGATTGAATTGCGCGTCCGTATTTCCCTGTTCAGCGGCCTTTCTGAAAGGTTCCACCGCTTTGGCGTAGTCTTTGCTGAGAACAAACTTCATCCCATCTTCAAAGTCTCCGGCAAAAACCCGGGGTGCCAGCAACACCAGTAATAGTCCCGCTATCGGTAACAACCGCGCCATTTACTCACCATTATCGATTCAAGCCCTGTACCGCTTATCCTTTTGCTCCGTTGCCAAAAACCTGAACTGCACCCGAGAAGCTTGGTAAACAGGCTGCGCGCAAGTATTCCGAACATCGTCATTCTATCGCGGCAAACAAGCGAAAATTATCATGCCACACGTCATGCCGGGGATATTTTTTCCGTGTTTTAATGAATGAACGAAGAGAATCCGGAGTCCCACAGTCTCACCGAAGGGCAAGATGCACGTGAGGCGAGCGCTTTCCCCTGGCAAGTTAACACCGGATGTATGCACAGGTTAAAGGAAGTTGCCTGGGTTTCGGGGAGTCTCTGAGTAAACCCCTGTTTTTCCCGGCATACCGCTCCACAGCAGACTTATTCAGAGATACTCAAGAAGACGAGGATGAGCAAGCTTTCAAATTCTCCCATGCTATGCTGCCTTCGTATTCATCCCCTCTCAGCGTAGCGCGCACCGATTCGTCGTCGGTTCTTTTGATCATTAAAAGGAACGAATAATTGGGGCCTGTGTAAGGACTTCCCACATAGTTGCGAACTTTTGGCACCGGTTCCGCATAAATCCCTACTGCATCGGGGTTCGTCGGCAAGGTACGCGCATACATGCCCGGTAATGTGCCAAGCGAATAGGCATAAACTTCGGTCGCGTCAATGTCCGGATATCGTCGCACCTCATATCCCAGGCCGCTGATTACCCACCGGGTATCCGATCGCAGCTTGTTTATCACGCAACTGGCAAGGGAGGCGTGATTTCCCGTGAATTTGTCCGCATAAATTTGAGGCTTGTGTTTGAAAATGCCGAAACCCGCGCATGCTGACAAAAGCAGGGCTAAAATTACGATTGACTTATTCATGGTTTACCTTTTTTAACCTGAATTGCTGCATCGGTTCACTGTTTTTTGAGGATCATGGCGATGCCCAATTGTAGCCGGTGACAGGTTTAATAGTAGCCGAATTGTGACGACAGCGCAGGCATAATCTCAAGGATTCAGACTCGTGCATGGATTTCCCAAACGGCGCATCCTTACTCAGGATGAGTCGAACATCCAATTGAGTGAGCAGGACGGCATACGTGCGCTCCATCTGGGTAACAGCATGGTGCAAAGCGCCATGAGGCTGGCTGCTCCCAATGATCTGGAGCTGATCTATACTCGATGCATGATGGGATTCATGCTGTTTCATCCCAATCCTGAAAATATTCTGATGATTGGCTTGGGAGGAGGGTCGCTGGCGAAATTCGTCTATCATCGGTTGCCGCGGACGAAAACAACCGTGATCGAAATTAATCCACAAATTGTTGCGATGGCGCGCAATTATTTTTTTGTGCCGGATGATGATGAGCGCCTGCAAGTGATTATTGCGGAAGGGGAAGGATACGTCGCCAGCCATCCTGCCAGCGCGGATGTGCTGATGATTGACGGCTTCGACGATGGCTGTCAGGTTTCCTCGCTTTGCAGCCAGGATTTCTACAATCGTGCCCGTGAGACATTGAAGAAGAAGGGTGTACTGGTAGTGAATCTGCTCAGCAGGGATAAGGGGCTTCAGGAATATCTGAGACGCATCGAGAACAGTTTCGATGGTCACGTTATAGTCATGACGGCGGAGGCGCGTGGTAATCTGATCGCCTTTGCTTTCAAGCAGAATCCCGCCAAACCGGCATGGGAAGAATTAACGGAACGCGCAAAAAAACTTGAAACGGAGTTTGCGTTGCCTTTTCAGGAGTATGTCAAGAAACTGCGAAGGGGCAAGATTGTGTGAATCATGCTTTCAGGCGGATTTCAGTACGGTCGCGCCCAGGTTTTCTTCTGGCTGGCGTCTTGATGGGTTACGCTACGCTTTACCCATCCTACATAAGCTGGTAAAGTTTTAGATTATGCAAGCCCGCGCTAATGAGCAACGGGCAAGAACAAAGATAGAGGGAATCAGGGCTATGGCAAAACTGTACGAATCCGACCACACTAAATTCATGCGCGAATTGTTCGAGCAAAACCCGCAACTGGCGGAAGATCAGAAGGAAGCGCGCGCGATCTGGTGGGACAAGAATCTGGATAGAGATGAACGCAAACGCTTCAAGGAATCGGCCGTGCCGCAAAAAGCCTACGTCTATTTTGGAAAATAGCAGCGTATATTAAATGTAGTTGTCGAGATTTGATCTGACGAGTGTCGCATTTAATTTACTGCTTTCGACCTAAAACAGACATTTAGGCGGCTCGTACCGAGAAAGTTCTAATGTCGCGCGCGTAACGGCTTGGGGATTGGCCCACGTGCCGACTGAACGCGGTGCTGAAGGTACTGGCGGAACTATAGCCGACACGTTCGGCGATCTCGGCGAGCCCGATGTCCTGGCGGCGGAGCATATCCTTCGCGACCGCCATGCGCCACGCAAGCAAATATTCCATCGGAGGCAGGCCCACGGTGCGTGTGAAGCGATCAAAGAACGCAGAACGCGAAAGAGCAGCCTTCTTCGCCAGCTGGATCACTGTCCACGAACGCGCGGGATCACCATGCATCTGCTGCATTGCCAGCGCGATGCGGGTGTCGGCCAATCCACGTAGAAGCCCAGGGGGAGAATGTTTGCCCGACGTCGAACGCAGTGCTTCGATGAGCAACACGTCCACGAGTCGTGTCAACACGAGGTCACGACCTGGCCTGTCGTCGCTTGATTCCTCAGCAACGAGCCGTACCAATATCGAAAGTCGCTCGGCACCACGTATGTACATCAGCGCCGGCAGAAGCGATACCAGCAACGCAGCATCGGGTGAGTCGAAGGCAAAGTAACCGCCGAGCAAGCGTACGTCCGGGAGCCCACCTTGCCTGCCATGGCGAATCTCTCCCGTTGGGGCGGGTGCCACTTTCGGATTGATGAGCTCGGGCATTATTGGATCGAATCCTGACAAGATAAACCCGGGTGTCGCCGGCAGGAGTACGAAGTCACCCGCCTCAAGGGTGAGCATATCTTGACCGTCGACCGCAAGAAGGCAGCGTCCCTCGAGCACAGCACAGAAGCTCGGCTGGCCAAAATCAGAGTAACGGACACCCCAGGAACCGGCACCGCTGATACTCTTTGAGAACACAGCGCGGGGCCGAAGCAGCGTGATGACATCCGAGAGTGGATCGCTCATATTCGGACTGTAGCAAAAGAAATCAGGACCTTTAATTGTAGATAATCCTGCTTCTCGCCGCTATAGTGCCGCTATCGAAACCACACGTGGAAACAAACATTATGAAAACTGTACTCATTACTGGCTGCTCTTCCGGCTATGGCCTCGAGACCGCGCGCTACTTCCACTTTCAAGGCTGGAATGTGGTCGCCACCATGCGAACCCCGCGCGAAGATGTGTTGCCCGCATCGGAGCGCCTGCGCGTATTGGCGCTCGACGTGACGAATCCGGAAAGCATTGCAGCCGCACTCAAGGCAAGCGGGCCCATTGACGTACTGGTCAACAACGCGGGTATCGGGCTCTTCGGCGCTTTCGAGGCAACTCCGATGAGTACAATGCGCGAGGTGTTCGAGACCAACACCTTTGGTGTGATGGCAATGACGCAGGCGGTTCTGCCCCGATTCCATGCGCGCCGCTCGGGCGTTGTCGTTAACGTAACCTCGAGCGCAACACTGGTACCGATGCCGTTGGTCGCCGTATATACCGCCAGCAAGATGGCCATCGAAGGATTCACCGCATCGCTTGCACACGAGCTTGAGATATTCAACGTAAGGGTGAAGCTGGTCGAGCCTGGCTACGCACCGACCACGCGCTTTACGAGCAATTCAGGATCGCGCATGGATGGACTGATCCCGGAAGCATATGCGCGTTTCGCGCAGAGCGTCTTCGCGTTGTTCGCTGAGCCAACTGCAGTGACTACCGAGTCCGACGTAGCCAAGGAAGTGTGGCGTGCCGCGAACGATACGTCTGGGCAGTTGCGATTTCCAGCGGGTGCCGACGCTGTGGCGCTGGCTCAGTCGAGTTAGCCAACAGTGGGGTTAGGTAAACGGCGCAGTGCCGGACATCTGTCGAGGCTGATTTCCTTGACCGGGGGGTGAGCGGCTGCTCCTGTCACTTAGCACAGTCCGAACCTGACATTGTTTGTCCAATCAAATTCAAACTATACATATTAAAAAAATCAGAGCGCCTCAAATACCCCCGCGGCACCCATCCCGGTACCTACGCACATCGTGACCATACCGTACTTCTGATTGTGCCGGCGCAGGCCATGCAGCAATGTGGCGACGCGGATGGCGCCGGTGGCGCCCAATGGATGACCCAGCGCAATTGCGCCCCCCAGCGGATTGACCTTGGCACGATCCAGCCCCAGGTCGTTTATGACCGCAAGACTCTGGGCCGCGAACGCTTCATTCAATTCGATCCAGTCGAGATCGTCCTGACTCAAACCAATCTGTTTCAGCACCTTGGGTATCGCCTTGATCGGGCCAATGCCCATAATCTCCGGCGGTACGCCGGCAACCGCAAACCCCATGAAACGTCCAATCGGGGTGAGATTGAAGCGCTTCAATGCCGCTTCGCTTGCCACGATTACGGCTCCCGCACCATCGGACATCTGTGAGCTATTGCCCGCCGTTACCGAGCCACCCGCGGCAAATACCGGTCGCAGGGTAGCCAGCGTTTGCGGGTTGGTGCCGGGACGCGGGCCTTCATCAGTATCGCGGATGGTGGATACGTTACGGACCTCATGCGTGACGAGATCAGGTAACTTTTCTTCCACCGGATAAGGTGCGATCTCCTGCCTGAATTCACCCATTTTGATAGCTTCAAGCGCCCGAGCATGGCTTGTTACCGCAAATTCATCCTGTGCTTCGCGGCTGACTTGCCACCGTTGTGCGACTTTTTCCCCGGTTATGCCCATGCCGTAAGCAATGGCGACATTCTCATTCCGTGCAAATATCGCCGGGTCCAGCGACATTTTGTTACCCGTCATCGGCACCATGCTCATGCTTTCGGTGCCGGCGCCGATCATCACATCGGCCTCCCCCAGGCGGATGCGGTCGGCCGCGATCGCCACCGCCTGCAATCCCGATGCGCAAAAGCGATTGATCGTCATGCCCGGTACACTATCCGGGAGTCCGGCCAATAAAAGCCCGATACGTGCCACATTCATGCCCTGTTCCGCCTCCGGCATGGCGCAACCGGCAATCACGTCCTCAATGGCGGCCGGATCGAGTCCTTCACATTGCGCCATCGCAGCTTTCAATACATGTGCCAGCATGTCGTCCGGTCGCACTGTTTTGAACATTCCGCGCGGCGCTTTTCCTACCGGAGTGCGTAC
The DNA here is from genome assembly GCF_900101945.1 of Nitrosospira sp. Nsp13. Taxonomy (NCBI): domain Bacteria; kingdom Pseudomonadati; phylum Pseudomonadota; class Betaproteobacteria; order Nitrosomonadales; family Nitrosomonadaceae; genus Nitrosospira; species Nitrosospira sp. Nsp13. The sequence continues at coordinate 50,423 of NZ_FMVD01000007.1, forward strand.
GGCAGCAACGATATAAGCGTCCTGAATTTGTTTGCTCATGGCAGTTCTCCTTCGCTAATTCACATTAGGAACGATTGTGAGTTAGACATGCTTCGATTTATAAAATCATCCTAAACCCTGTAGCGGACTCACACGGAAGATGATCCTCAAATAACACAGGAAATCTTTATGAATCATAGAACTAAACTCATAAATGAGCGATCAACTACCGGATTTAGGATCATCTGATTAGTGGATATATTTGTGTTCAGGAAGTATTTTTCAATAGCCGCTAATTCCTCAGCGGTTTTCCCGTCTTCAGCGTATGCTCCACGCGTGCTTGCGTCTTCTCAGTGGCCAGCAGCTCTATAAACGCAGCCCGTTCCAGTTCCAGAAACCAGTTTTCATCGACCAGGCTGCCGGGTGTCAGCTCACCCCCGCACATGACATGAGCGATTTTGCAGCCGATCAGGTAATCGTGTTCGGAAATGAAATTGCCTTCCAGCATGTTAACAAGCATGCCTTTGATGGTGGCGATGCCGGTTGAACCTGCCACGGAAATATTGCGGGTTCTCAGCGGAGGACGATAACCTGCTTCAGCCAACGCGAGCGCCTGCGCCTTGGCGACGTAAAGCAATTCGAACCGGTTCATCACCACCTGGTCGGCATGGCGCAGATATCCCAATTCCTTCGCATTCTCAGCACTTTTTCCCAGTTGCGCGGTTGCGACGCTTTGGAAATAATTTTTCAGCAGCGGAAAAGGATCACCATCTTTTGCATTCTGTGATGCCCGCAGGGCGAGCTCTTTGCAGCCACCCCCGGCCGGCAATAATCCCACACCGGCCTCCACCAGGCCAATATAGCTTTCCATTGTGGCTACCGCACGGTCGCAGTGCATCACAAATTCGCAGCCGCCTCCCAAGGCGAGCCCATCCACCGCGGCTACTGTGGGAATCGTCGAGTATCTGAGATCTTGCGAAGTCTGCTGGAACTGCGCCACCATTGCCTCGACTTCCGCCAGTTTTCCGGCCATCAAGGCATCGGCAAGATTGAGACTGCGCGCCGCTTTGAGCACTGCGGACTGCGCAGTTTTCCTCAGCTTTTTTGCCAGCACGCTCAAGGTGGAGGGTGGTTCGCCACTTTTCAGGCGCTCGGTGGCCTTTTGCAAATTGGCGCCCGCCGAAAATGGTGGCTCCGTTTGCCAGATTACCAGTGCGCGCCAGTTGCGCTCCGCTTCATCGATGCTCTCTTGCACCCCATCCAGCACATCGCTGCCGATGGTGTGCATCTTGCTCTTGAAGCTGAGAATGGCGATTCCGTCATTGCCAGCGCCGCCAGCACTGTCAACGGTATGCCACATTCGTACTGAATCCGTCTCGAATATGGTTTTGCCGTATTGCACGTCCTCGCTCAGGAGCCGGTCCGGAAACAATTGCCGCCGATACACCGCTAATTCTGAACGCGGGCGGAAGATATTCGTGGCCGGCGCATAGGAACCATGCGTCCTGTGTACACCCTGTATACTCGAATTGATGGTCTGATTCACACCTTGGCCCATTTCCTGGACCCAGTCAGGCAGCGGCGCTGCGCTCATGCTCTTGCCCGCGGCGATATCCTCATTGATCCACCCTGTAATCTCGTTCCATCCTGCTGCCTGCCAGATTTCAAACGGTCCCTGATTCCAGCCGAATCCCCAGCGCATGGCGAAATCAAGATCACGCGCATTGTCGGCGATTTCGGCGAGATGGACAGCGCAATAGTGAAACAGGTCACGAAACAGGGCCCACAGGAATTGTGCCTGAGGATCAGGGTTTGTTCGCAGCGCGGCAAACTTATCCGCGGAATTTTTACGTTTGAGCAATTCCTTTACGCTGTCGTCGGCCGTTGCTGCGGAAATACGGTATTTCTGTGTGGCGAGATCGAGCACTTGGATTTCCTTGCCCACTTTCTGATATATCCCGCGTTTGGTTTTCTGTCCGAGCGCGCCGCTGTTTATCAAGGCTTGCAGCCAGCCGGGCACGGCATAGTAGGAGTGCCACGGATCGTCCGGCAGCGTGTCGCGCATGGTTTCGATCACGTGGGCGAGGATATCCAGTCCCACCACATCGCCGGTGCGGAAGGTCGCGCTTTTGGGACGTCCGATCAGCGGACCGGTCAAAGCATCCACCAGGTCAAATCCAAGGCCGAATTCGCTGGCATGATGCATGGTGGCGAGCGTGGAAAATACCCCTATGCGATTGGCAATGAAATTAGGGGTGTCCTTTGCGCGAATCACCCCCTTGCCCAGATAAGTGACCAGAAATTTTTCCAGATCATCAAGCATCGCGGTGTTGCTTTCTTCGCAGGCGATCAACTCCACCAGGTGCATGTAGCGCGGCGGATTAAAAAAATGGATACCGCAAAAACGGTGACGCAGGTTCTCGGGGAATGCCTGTGCCAACCGGTTGATGGAAAGCCCGGACGTGTTGCTGGCAAAAATGGTGTGTTCGCCGAGGTGTGGCGCGATTTTCTTGTACAGCTCGGTTTTCCAGTCCATGCGCTCGGCGATGGCTTCGATCACAATATCGCAATCCCGAAGCCATTCAAGATGCTGGCCGTAGTTGGCGGGCTGGATAAAGGCTGCCCTGGCGGAGACGGATAGCGGTGCGGGTTCTTGTTTCTGCAGATTCCCCACCGCTTTGGTCACATTGGCGTTGGGGTCTCCCTGCTCAGCAGGAAGCTCAAACAACAGCGTTTCCACATTGGCATTAATCAGATGCGCCGCGATCTGTGCGCCCATCACCCCGGCTCCCAGAACAGCGGCCTTGCGTACGACGAATTTACCGTTAGTCAATTTCGCCTCCAGTTTGATTCATTTTTTACATCAGGCAAAAATCCAGATTTCGTCACAATACCTTGTTGCTCCCCGATTGCCAAACTCGAATGCTTCCTGCATAGGACATATGCTGTGTCGATATTTTTTGTAAGCGCTCGCAGTTGGTTAATGAGTTGGCTAATGAGCTTGTATATAACTTTGAATTTTTTGAGGGACCTATCATTCCTGTGGAACAACTCGTGGTCTTCGATTCTCATCCACCGCTACATAAGTCAAAACCGCCTCCGTGACCTTGATGCATATTTCGTCGCTACCTTGACGCAGCCCGCGCTGGGCATAGACTGCAACATCCACCGTGATGGAAGTGCGCCCGATCTTGACGATGCTGGCATAAAAGCTCACCACATCGCCGACGAATACCGGCTGCTTGAAAACAAATGAATTTACCGCCACCGTGGCTACGCGTCCGCGGGCGCGACGGATTGCCGGTAGACTGCCCGCAATGTCCACCTGTGCCATGATCCAGCCGCCGAATACGTCGCCCGCATAGTTGGTGTCGGTGGGCATTGGCACCAGACGCAGAATAGGGTCGCAGCCTTCCGGCAGCGGGGTGTGGATTTCCGGGCTATGACTCATCTTTGTCCTGTCATCGTTCCTTAGTGGCCTTAATGCCCTTCATAAAGTCTGCCCACTTCGGCCTTATAGCGATCAAGGACCCGTCCCCGCCGCAGTTTCAAGGTTGGCGTGAGCATGCCGTTCTCGATGGTCCATGGCTCTTGCGCCAGCGCCACGCGGTATACCTTGGCATAGCCTGGAAACTCGCTTATCTGACGGGTAATTTTTTCCAGCAGGATTTCCTCAAGTTTCTGGTCTTGCGCCAGGTTACGCCAGTCACGATCAAGGTGATATTGTCCTGACAGACTTTCCCAGTGGCCGGAATTCAGAACCACTAGTGCGCTTAAGTATGAGCGCCCTTCACCGATCAGCATCACCTGCTCGAATAATGGATCGCGCAGAATCGCGGCTTCCATATCCGCTGGCGGGATTTTCTCACCGGTAGACATGACGATGATTTCCTTCAGGCGTCCGGTGATCGTTATCCCGCCATTTTCATCAATGCGTGCGATGTCACCGGAGTTCAGCCAGCCATCAGGTGTCAGCACCGCCTTGGTGGCTTCCGGATCATTCCAGTAACCGAGCATTACATTGGGTCCGTGAATCAGCAGCGCATTATTCTCACCAAGCTTCACTTCCACACCCGGAATGGGCCGCCCCACGGTTCCCGGGACGTTGTTGTCAAAGGTGTTGCTGCATACCACGGGGCTGCTTTCGGTCATGCCGTAGCCTTGCAGCAGCGGCAGTCCCAAACCGATAAATATCCGCGAAACGTCAGCCGATAACGCCGCCCCGCCAGTCATTGCCCCGCGAAGCCGCCCGCCTAGTTTGGCCATCACTTTCTTTGCCACCAGGCTGTCCAGCAACGGCCATAACAAGTGAGAAAGACGCCACGAATCCCGCTGCTGCTGATATTCAAAGCGGCTGAAACCGACGTCAACCGTCAAGTTAAACAGCTTACGGCTGACGGCAGACCCTTCCGCGAGTTTGGCGCGAATTCCGCCGTACACCCGCTCGTAGATTCGGGGTACCGAAACCAGAATAGTGGGACGAATGATCAGCAGATCCTCCGGCAACTGCTGAATCGAGCGGGCATAAGCCACCGTGGCCCCACACATCATGGGGACGTAATAACCACCCGTGCGTTCATAGGCATGCGACAGGGGAAGAAATGAGAGCATCAGATCATCCCGTGATAGCGGCACAATCTGCGAGCAGCCATAGGCATTTGTAAGTATATTATGATGGCTCAGCATCACCCCCTTGGGGCGCCCTGAAGTGCCGGAGGTGTATATGATAGTGGCCAGTTGATGCGGATCGGCTTTGATGGACTGTATCTCTCCGGCCTGCTCCGGCAGCCAGTCATGCAGCGCAAGCACGCGACGGTCGTCAACTTTTTCGGGACTGCTCTGAATTGTCACAACGCGCGTCAGATCGCCAACCTGATGGACCAAGCCGGAAAATGCCCGCCACTGCGCAAGCTCTTCCAGCAATAAAACTTTGACGCCAGCGTCGGACAGAATATAGGCGGCATTTTCCACGCGATCAGCCGTGTAAAGAGGCACGACCACCAACCCCATTCTCAGCGCGGCATGTTCGAACATCACCCATTCCGGGCAGTTTCGTAACATCACCGCCACCCGGTCGCCGGTCACCAGATTCTCCTGAGAGAGCGCGGCCTGCCAGCGCAGGATACCCTGATCCATCTGTTCCCAGGTGAGATCGCGCCATTTGCCGCTTGACCGGTCGTAATCCCGGTAAGCCACCCCTTCGGGTGATCGGCGGACTCGCTCACTGAACAGACCGTTCAGTGTCCCGGCTACTTCCACCGGAATAATGTTCAGGTCGTGCTGACTGTTTTGCATGAGTCGTTTCCCCCGGCCACGGTTTTATTGTTAACTAATCGAGGGTCCTGGCAGGCTGCCAGCTGTCGTGTCATGGGTCACTTCCGCGGCCATTTCCGGGATCGTTTCCGCTGGTTCAGGGCCAGCATGCGGCTCGCTGCCAAAATCCGCGGGAAAATCGTCCACCATGATGACACGCCGGCGCAGGGTCTCCATTTTTCCCATCAATTCCAACTCGTTGGTGGTGATAACCCTTTGCTTAAGGGCAGCGGTGATTTTTTCCTCCCGCTGTGCGGGGATCCGGCCCGCTTTGACGGCTGCGCGCAACTTGGATTCCACTGCCTCGCTTACGACTGCGCATCGCAGTGCGTGTTCCAGAATGCCCAGCGACTCCTCAGCGGATTCCGGCACGTAAATGCCCGTGGTCAGACGGTCACGCGTTTCCCCCGGCGTGAGCATCAGTTTGGCTACCTTATGACTCAATTCATCGGATGGTGGCGAGAATGATTTGCCCAAAGGAAATACAAGAAACCGAAGCAGCCGCATTCCTACAGCGCCCCCAGGAAAATTTCCCATCAAGCCATCGAAAGCTTCCTGCATGCGATAAAGTGCATCCCGCATCGACCAATGCAACAACGGTAAATCAGCCGCAGGGCGATCATCGTCCTTAAAGCGCTTGAGCGTCGCCGAGCATAAATAAAGCATACTGAGAATATCGCCCAGGCGAGCGGATAATCTTTCCCTGCGTTTCAGTGATCCTCCCAAAACAAGCAGGGATATGTCGGCGAGCAGCGCGAAAGCAGCAGAGAAACGTGTTAGTTGGCTATAGTAACCTTGTACCTCGGGACCCACGCTGCCGGGAGCGCTCGCAAGATAGCCGCCGGTTAGTCCATGCAGCAGGGAACGCATACCATTGCCGATACTGAAAACAATGTGCCCCATCAATGCGCGATCGAATTCCACCGAGGCACGCGCCGCATTGCTGTCATTCGCCGCGCGAATTTCCCTTAATACATAAGGGTGGCAGCGTATCGCACCCTGACCGAAGATAATCATGCTGCGAGTCAGGATGTTGGCGCCTTCCACCGTGATGCTGACGGGAATATGCTGATAATTGCGTCCCAAGTAGTTGCTGGGCCCCATGCAGATACCCTTGCCACCATGAATATCCATCGCATCGTTGATGACCTGGCGTCCGCGTTCGGTGAGATGATATTTGACAATGGCCGAGATGACCGAGGGTTTCTCGCCAAGATCCACCGCGCCCGCCGTCATCACACGCGCCGCGTCCATCATGTAAGTATTGCCGCCGATACGCGCCAGCGCCTCCTCCACGCCTTCAAAGCGCCCGATTGGCATTTTGAATTGCACGCGCACTCTGCTATACGCGCCGCTGGTGCGCGCCGCCAGTTTGGCTGCGCCGGTGCTGGTGGCCGGCAGGGAAATCGATCGTCCGGCCGCAAGGCAGTTCATCAGCATGCGCCAGCCGCACCCTATTCCGTCGCGCCCGCCAATTACCCAATCCATCGGGATGAACACATCCTTGCCGGAATTGGGGCCATTTTGAAAAGCGGCATCGAGCGGGAAGTGGCGGCGTCCGATATTGACACCCGGTGTACGGGTGGGGATCAGCGCGAGCGTGATACCCAGATCTTTTTCATCACCCAGCAGCCCATCCGGGTCATGCAGCTTGAATGCAAGTCCGAGGAGAGTCGCCACCGGGCCCAGGGTAATGTAGCGTTTTTCCCAGGTGACCCGCATGCCCAGCACATTCTGATCGCCGTTGAATTCGCCATGGCAGACGATTCCAAAATCAGGAATAGAACCCGCATCCGACCCCGCATCCGGTCCGGTCAGAGCGAAACAGGGGACTTCCTGCCCTTTCGCCAGACGCGGGAGATAGTAATCTTTTTGTTCCTCCGTGCCGTAATGCAACAGCAGTTCCGCCGGCCCCAGCGAATTTGGCACCATTACCGATACCGCCGCGGTGCCACTGCGCGAGCTGATCTTCATCACCACTTCGGAATGTGCCAGCGCAGAAAAGCCATGGCCCCCATATTGCCTGGGGATAATCATGCCGAAAAAACCATTGTCCTTGATGAATTGCCAAACATGGGGAGGCAGATCGTGCAGCTCGCGCGTAATGTGCCATTCATCCAGCATCGCGCACAATTGTTCAACCGGGCCGGCGAGAAAGCTCTTTTCTTCCGCGCTCAGTTTCGGCTTGGGGTAGGCCAGCAGCTTGTTCCAGTCCGGCTTGCCGCTGAACAGATCCCCGTCCCACCATACGGTTCCCGCATCCAGTGCCTCCTGTTCTGTCTGCGAAATCTGCGGCAGGATTCTGCGGAAAAATTTCAGCATTCGATTCGAAATGAGCGCACGCCTCAGCGGCGGGACAAATAGAATAACGCCGAGAACGACAAGCAGCGCCAGCAGCACAGAGGAGATCAAGGTAATTTTTCCGCTTGGATTTGAGACAGCCACATCATATTATTGTAGGGAAATCCGGACGCGATCAATCTTTTGCAGCCGCGCCGGCACTCTTTAAGCTCATTTTATTGTCCACTTTTTTAATGCCCTCCGCCATCCATGCGAGCATGATAACGCGATCCATCTGAGTTTGATTATCCACCAAACCACCCAGCATGACTTCGCCATTGCGCGCCTCGATTTTTACATCCAGGTTTTTGACATTCGGATCGGCGCGCAATGCTGATCGTATGTTGGCGGTAAGGGCGGTATCGTCGATGACAGGCCCTGTCGGGGGGGTTACCCAGGAGTCGTGCACCTTGTCTTCATGCTTCGTGCAGCCGGTGATGAAGAGGGCACCGATAAGCGTTCCGGTAAAAACCATCCATTTACATTTATCATTCATATTTTTTTCTCCCAACTGGAGTTGATCAAAAAATCGACGATCAAATCGACCCTTTACTGATAAGCCACGATTATGAAACCAACGCCGCTTTCAAACCAGTGCTACGCAGATATTTCCATACATGCTCCGGCAAATTTTCCATCAGGCAATCGAATTTCTTTACCCCTTCCATGGGGCGCAGCCAGGTGAGTTGCCGTTTTGCGAGCTGGCGCGTGGCGGCAACCGCCATATCACGCATTTTGCCCAAACTGATTTCATTGTCCAGATACATCCACACCTGCCGGTAGCCGACGCAGCGCATCGAAGGGCTTTTGTCGTTCAGACAGAATTTATCACGGATTGCACGAACCTCATCGATCAATCCCAGCTCAAGCATTTTTTCGAAGCGCTGCGCGATGCGCTGATGCAATACCTCACGATCACCGGGAGCCAGGGTGACGCGAATCACACGGTAAGGAAGATTAGAATGTCTGGGTTTTTTCAGAATTTCCGACATGGGTTTGCCAGCGAGATAACACACCTCCAGGGCGCGCTGGATGCGCTGGCTATCGGTGGGTTGAATGCGTGCCGCGCTGACCGGGTCAAGCTGCAGTAGTTCATTATGCAGCGCCGGCCAGCCACACTCTTGAGCCCTGGTTTCAATCAGCATGCGTATGCTGGCGTCCGCGGAAGGAAGTTCGGAAAGACCTTCCAGCAGTGCCCGGAAATAAAGCATCGTACCGCCCGCCAACAGCGGAATATTCCCTCGCTCCGTGATTTCGCGCATTGCGACAAGCGCATCACTCACAAATTGCGCGGCGGAATATCGCTCGTGCGGTTCGATCAGATTGATGAGATGGTGTGGCACTGCCGCCATGGATTGTGTATCGGGTTTGGCGGTACCAATATCCATATGACGATAGACTTGGGCCGAATCCACGCTAACGATTTCCACCGGCAGATTTCTGGCGATTTCCAGCGCGATGCCACTTTTGCCGCTTGCGGTGGGCCCCATTAGAACAATGGCAGGCGGAAAGGATGCGAAATCCTGGTTTTGAAATTCTGAACTTTGCTCTGTCATGGATCGATGAAGCGCCAGATTTGACCGGGATTTATTTTGATCGCTTGCTTACTCTTTATTTTTGAGCAAAGTTTTGAGATTTGCAAAGGGATTATGCGTGGCGTGGGTTTCCTCTTTACTACTCGATAAACCACCACCGCCGGTGCTATCCAGGTATCGGGAATGCTCGTTTTCATGACAGTACACGCACAGTAATTCCCAATTGCTGCCATCAGCCGGATTGTTGTCGTGATTGTGATCCCGGTGATGTACCGTCAACAACTGGAGGTTCACGTGAGTAAACTCACGTGCGCATCGCCCGCAGATCCAGGGATAAATCCTGAGTGCCTGTTCGCGATAGGTTGTGTTGCGTTGATCCCGGTTGTGCCGGGCTTCGGCGACAACACGATCCAGCCTGGCGTTGTCCGGTGGGGTTGATTTAGATGTCATGGGTTCGCAGGGAAGCCGGAACAAATTTCAAAATCCATGTAAATCCCGCATGGGAAAGCACTAACCAGAATCCGGTAGTTGACCGCACACTCCACCCCGTTCAACTGACACATCTGGGATTAAACGCCATATTCGATTGCATGGCAAGCGCCGGTTTTTTCGGTTAGAATTCCATTTTTGCCGCTGCGCTTCCCGCGCTGGCTTGTCAACTCCCGATACTATCTCATGATTCTTGTCCTGAGCCCGGATACCCGGGCTGACAGTTCCGAGTACAGGCAGTTAATGGTGCACCTGGCTAATTTGCCGGGTATCTCCACGCGCGTGCATAGCGAAGTTGGCATCGAGCAGACGCTGACCGAAGTATATTTGATTGGCAATACCAAGGCGTTGCCCGTTGAGGATATGCGAAGCCTGCCATGTGTCGAGCAGGTTGTCCGGATTTCGGAGGAGTATCGTGTTCTCGGCCGGCACAAGGACGATCACAGACCTACCTACTTCGACTATAACGGCGTGCGCTTTGGCCAGGATACGCTGAATGTATTCGCCGGGTTGTGTGCGGTGGATACCCTGGAGCATGTCGAATTAATGATGTTGGCGCTACGCGACAATGGGCAGGTGTGCACTCGTATGGGCGCCTATAAGCCGCGCACCAGCCCGTATTCGTTTCAGGGGCACGGCAAGGCATGTCTCCCTTACGTATTCGAGCTCGCCGGGAAATATGGCATCAAGGTGATCGCCATGGAAATCACCCATGAGTCCCATGTGGAAGAAATTCGTGACGCACTCTTCCGGACCGGCAATGCGACCGGCGTCATGCTCCAGATCGGTACACGCAATACACAAAATTTCGAACTGCTGAAGATTGTCGGACGTCAGCAGGACTTTCCTGTATTGATCAAGCGTGGCTTCGGCATTACCCTGGATGAATCGCTCAATGCCGCGGAATATCTGGCTTCCGAGGGTAATCGTAAAGTCGTGTTTGGATTGCGCGGCATGAAAACCAACATGGCGGATCCCCACCGCAATTTTGTGGATTTCGCTCATGTGCCGGTGGTCAAACGCCTGACGCGCATGCCCGTTTGCATTGATCCTTCGCATTCGGTTGGTCTGCGTGCATCTTCGCCAGAAGGCATCCTGGATATCATGCATGTTACCGCCCAAGGTGTGATAGCGGGTGCCAACATGGTACTGGTGGATTTTCACCCGGTACCGAATAAGGCGCTCGTGGATGGGCCGCAGGCGCTACTGATCAAAGAATTGCCGCTTTTTCTGGAGGATGTCCGCATCGCACGCGCCGCTTACGAACAACGCGTGGCCCTGGCCAGACATTATCAGGAAGCGGAATCGTAATCAGTATCGTCGCGTCCGTAAGACATCTCCGCAATCCACTTTATCGCAACGATTCGCCGGTTGCACGCTCGCCCCGCATGGAATTTCGAATTCCTGGGTTCGCTACATGCTACATGCGAGGTACCAATTTTAAATTCCCCGTGAATATTGCTGGATATCCGCGTTAAATATGCCCTCAACAATATGAGATATGGTGTTTTAGCGCTGCTGCTTATATTGCCGTGGATTTCCATCGGTGCTGCTGTGGATGTGACGCACAAGACTTCGCCGGCAAATGGGCCGCTTATTTTGCCGATTAAGCTGACCGACGATCGTGGACGCGATATCCGCCTGAATCATTTTGCTACACGTATTATCTCGCTCTCTCCCCATATCACCGAACTGGTATTCGCAGCAGGTGCTGGCGGCAAGCTTGTGGGCGTCAGCCGTTACAGCGATTATCCGGAGGCGGCTAAATCCATTCCGGACGTTGGGGATTCATCCAGTCTTGATCTGGAAAGAATTATTGCACTCAAGCCTGATCTGGTGGTTGCATGGCGTAGCGGCAACTCCATTTCCGATATTGAGAAACTTGAGAAACTGGGGCTGACTGTTTTCGCCACGGAAGCCACCAGACTGGAAGATGTGCCCCGTTTATTGCGAATAATCGGCGCGCTGGCAGAAACCTCAATACAGTCGGAATCAGCGGCGAGGGTTTACGAAGCGGAGTTGCGGCAAATCAAACGCACTTATAGCGGCCGTCAGCCGGTCAGGGTATTTCAGTTGATCTGGCATCAGCCATTCATGACGGTAAATGGTCATCATATTATCAGCGATATCATCGATATTTGCGGCGGCATCAATGTGTTCGCTTCCGCAGCTTCCCTAACGCCGGTGATATCTGCGGAAAACTTGCTGGAAGCCGATCCTCAGGCCGTTATCAGCAGCCTATCGCTCGAATTCGCCGAAACCGGGATCAGAGAGCGCTTGTCAACCATCAGCGCGGTCAGAAACAATCATTTATTTTTTGTGCACCCTGATTTCCTGCATCGCCAGACGCCACGCATTTTGCAAGCGGCGCAAAAAGTATGCGCGCAGTTGGAGGCAGTCCGCTCAGGCTAAGAAACTCCGAGTAACCCGGAGTTTTTGCCATCTGGTTTCATCTGTCGGATGAGCTCACTATAAGGGCGAATTGCACAGTTTTGGCCCCAAAAACCACACTCTTCTCCCTATCCAGCTACCGGATTCAGTATTAATCAGCAGCAGGCAGACTGTCCAACTCGACATTGAAGCGAAAAAAGCGGCACTTTTGCAGCCGATTTTTTTCAAGTCCGGCAGGCAGCTAGTATAATGATTCATCGGCTTTGTTATGGATTAAAGGTACACTATTGCACATGTGCGAAGGAGTGCGCGTTGGAACACACATTATCGGCGCTCAATGAGAATAGTTTTTATGGAGAACGACCAATGATTAAAGTATTGCTTGCAAATCCCAGAGGTTTTTGCGCTGGTGTGGATCGCGCTATTGAGATTGTCGAGCGGGCGCTGGCCATGCATGGTGCACCGATTTACGTGCGTCACGAGGTGGTGCATAACCGTTTCGTGGTGGAAAATCTGGAAAAAAAAGGAGCGGTATTTGTTGAGAATCTTGATGAAGTGCCTGTTGGCAGTATCCTGATTTTTAGTGCGCATGGCGTTTCCCATGAAGTGCGGCGAGAAGCCCAGGCGCAACAGTTCAAGGTATTCGATGCCACCTGTCCGCTCGTGACCAAAGTTCATATTGAAGTGGCAAAGATGCGCGAGCAGGGCAGGGAAATCATCATGATCGGCCACCAGGGTCATCCGGAGGTGGAGGGCACCATGGGCCAGGCCGAAGGGGACGGTCCTTGCATGTATCTGGTGGAAACAGAAGAGGACGTCGACAATTTGCAGGTTAAAGACCCGACTCACCTGGCCTATGTCACCCAGACCACGCTGTCGGTGGATGATGCAACGCGGGTGATCAAGGCCTTGAAGAAGCGCTTTCCAAAAATCACCGGACCGAAAAAGGACGATATTTGCTATGCCACGCAAAATCGCCAGGATGCGGTCAAAATGATGGTAAAGCAGTGCGATCTGGTGATTGTCGTGGGTTCTCCCAACAGTTCCAACTCCAATCGGCTGTGTGAGGTCGCACGAAACGCCGGTGTGGATGCATTTATGATAGATCGTGCCGAGCAATTGCAGGAAAGCTGGCTGGAGGAGAAGGACCGGATCGGTATTACCGCTGGCGCTTCCGCACCGGAAGTGCTCGTGCAGGAAGTCATATCGCGCCTCAGACAGATTGGAGCCGGACAGGCTGGCAGGGAAGTGGTGGTAGAGGAACTCAGCGGCGTGGTTGAGTCGGTGGTATTTCCATTGCCTAAAAATTGATGGGGCGGAGGTCAGGAACTTTGAATAAGTCCGTGGCCTATTTCCGTAATTAATGGAGTATTTAAATGGCTGTCCTGGCGGGGCCCGCATCGGGTCTCATGGGGGCAGTGGTATCACGATCGTCAGAATGCTCCCAGGCGCATGCTGGTTTGCCTGTGCCGACAATGCGCTCCACGGGACTTATTCAGAGTTGCCTGGCTAGCCTTCAAACCCCCTCTGGCAACTTGCCGTTGGAATATCGATGCAACATATACTGGAAAGAGCGAAAAAAATCCGCGCAGTTGTCTTCGACGTGGACGGAGTACTTACCGATGGAAGTCTCTATCTTACGGATAGCGGTGAGGAAATGAAGGCGTTTAATAGTCACGACGGTCACGGCATAAAAATGCTCAAGGCAAGTGGAATCAATATTGCTCTCATCACGGGTAGGGAATCCCGCTGCGTCGCTTTGAAAGCGAAAGACTGGGGCATTACGCTCGTTTATCAGGGCGCGAAAGTCAAGCTGCCCGCATTCGAAGCGCTTTTGCAGAAACTGGAACTGGATGCTTCCGCCTGTGCCTATGTGGGTGATGACCTGATAGATTTACCGGTAATGCTGCGCTGCGGTCTGGCTATTTGTGTGCCGGCCGCACCCGCGCTGGTGAAAAGGCACGCGCATTATGTGACTTGTCTCGAAGGCGGGCGCGGCGCGGTGCGGGAGATCTGCGAAATGATAATGCAGGCGCAGGATACGCTGGATGCTCAATTGGTAACGTACCTTAAATGACCAGCTGGATGCTTTCCGGATTTCTGCTCCTTCTGGCTACCTTGCTGGCGGCGCTGTTGTTCTGGTTGAACCAGTCGGCACAAGCGCCCTCTCCGGTCCAGGCCGATGGGTCGCGTGGCGCCGCACCTGACTACATGATAGAAAATTTCTCCGCAGTGCGCATGGACCGTGATGGCGTTACGCGTCACTTGCTTTCCGCAAAAAGAATGCTGCATTATCCGGACGACGATACCACTGATCTGGAACAACCCCGCTTCATCAATACCGAGCCCGGTAAACCGGTGATGCGGGTGGATGCGGACCAGGCGAAAATGACCGCCAACGGCGAAGATATCTATTTAACGGGTAACGTCAAGGTACTGCGGGGCGGGGGTAAAGGCCGGAAGGAGACGGTCATGACTACCAGCTTTTTGCATCTCCTTCCTGATGACGGCATTGCCAAAACTGACAGGCCTGTGGTTATCACCGAAGCGAATGCGGTCATCAAAGCGGTCGGTATGGAAGTCAGTAACCGTACCCAGGTTACCCAGTTATTATCGCAGGTCAGAGTTGTTCATGCCAAAGCGCGTTAGTGCGGTGCGTCAGGCGCATTACACGTATTTCCCGTTATCCATGAGCATATTCGTGAGACGGGCATGAAATCATTCTTCGTCATGTTTTTTTGGGCCATGGCAGCCCTGCTATTCACGCGACCGGTACTGGCCGAGCGCGCGGATCGCGATAAACCCATCCATCTGGAAGCCGATAAGGCCACCGTGCAGGATGCCAACAAACTTGCCACATTTACTGGCAACGTGGTGTTCACACAGGGTACGCTGGTCATCCGTGCTGACAAGATGACCGTGAAAGAAGATGCCAACGGTTTTCAATATGCTACCGCTTTCGGTAATCTCGCCAGCTTTCGGCAGAAGCGCGATGGCGCGGATGATTATATCGAAGGTTGGAGCGAACGTATGGAATACGACGGCAAGGCCGACAAGGTCCAGCTCTTCAAGAAAGCAAGATTGAAAAGAGGGCACGATGAAGTTCATGGAGATTATATTGCCTACGATGCTATCAATGAATTTTTTCAGGTTACGAGCAACACCGATGGGGCGAGCAGCACTCAAACAAATACTGACGGACGAGTGCGGGCAGTAATTCAGCCGAAGAAAAAGGAGCAAAAACCGAAGGATGAGAGTCCGTAGCGTCGCAATGCCGTCCCCGAGATGAGTGAGTTAAGAGCGGGTAATCTAAGAAAGCGTTACAAATCTCGCACGGTTGTGCAGGATGTGTCGCTTTCCGTCAACAGCGGCGAAGTAGTCGGTCTGCTGGGGCCTAATGGTGCCGGAAAAACCACTTGTTTTTACATGATGGTTGGATTGGTGCCTCTGGACGGCGGTGGCATATACTTGGACGAGCGCGATTTGACTCAGCTGCCGATTCATCAGCGGGCACGCCTGGGCTTGAGCTATCTGCCGCAGGAGGCCTCAATCTTCAGGCGGCTTTCCGTGGCTGACAATATTCGCGCGGTGCTGGAATTGAAGAGTTACACAGCCGATGAAATGCAGCAGCGTCTGGATAATCTGTTGCATGATCTGCATATCAGCCATATCCGTACCAGCCAGGGTATCAGTTTGTCCGGCGGTGAGCGCCGCCGTGTGGAAATTGCCCGGGCGCTCGCGACGCAGCCACGGTTCATTCTGCTGGATGAGCCATTTGCCGGGGTGGATCCCATTGCCGTGCTGGATATCCAGAAAATTATCCAGTTCCTCAAAGAACGCGACATCGGTGTTCTCATTACCGACCATAACGTCAGGGAAACACTAGGGATTTGTGACCGCGCCTACATCATCAGTGACGGTATGGTGCTGGCGAGCGGTAAGCCTGATGAAATCATCTATAATGAAGATGTAAGAAAAGTGTATCTGGGGGAACACTTCCGGCTGTGAAAATAAGGATTTGATCTGCACGAATTCGGTTTTACCGTTGTTTTTCCATACTATCCTAAATCCGCCCCGTAGCAGGCTCACCCAAAAGGTGAGAATCAAATAGCAAAGAAATTCTTTACGAATCATAATTCTAGACTGATAAATGAGCGATCAACCAGCGGATTTAGGATTATGAAGCCTACCCTCCAGTTTAAACTGTCGCAGCACCTGGCGCTTACTCCTCAATTGCAGCAAGCCATCCGGTTGCTACAGCTTTCCACGGTTGAACTGAATCAGGAGATTGAGCGCATCGTGCAGGAAAATCCCCTGCTGGAGCTGGATGACAGCATCGGTAGCGATGTCACTGAATATCGGCCTAACCTCCTCGATAGCTCGGTGGAACCGCTCGCCCCGGATTTGCTGGAAGCCTCCGGTGACACCATGGCAGAGATGCCTGCGACCGAGAGCGATTCTGGTACAAAAAATGGCATGGCCGATGAATCGGACTGGTCCGGCGACGATGGCGCTTTTCGCAGCACGCGTGATGAGGACGAGGAGCGAGATTTTCCGCAACAGGCGGCAGAGCCCCCCAGTTTACGTGAGCATCTTAACATGCAACTCAGCCTGAGCCAGATCGGCGAGCGCGACCGGCGAATTGTCGGCTTACTGATCGACAGCTTGAATGACGATGGCTATCTTGCTCAGGATCTGGAAGAACTCGTTAGCTTCTTGCCGCCGGAGCTTGAAATAGATATCGATGCTCTGCACATTGCCCTTGAATATCTGCAGCATCTTGATCCGCCTGGTGTGGGCGCGCGTAATTTGAGGGAATGCCTGAGCATGCAATTGCACGCTCTGCCGGAAGATACTCCCTTCCGGGATCGCGCGCTACTTCTGGTTGATAGCCATCTCGACAGTCTGGCGTCACGGGATTTTTGCACAATCAAAAAGTTGTTGCATTGTGATGACGAATGCCTGCGTTCAGTTCAGCATCTTATCACCCACTTGAATCCGAGACCGGGTACGGCATTCAGTTCGGCGGTAGCGCGTTACATTATCCCTGACGTGATCGTAACAAAAATCAATGGTTCCTGGGTAGCCAGTCTCAATCCGGAGGCAATGCCGCGCCTCAAGATCAATCGTCTCTATGCGGACATCCTTAAACGGAGCCATGATGATTCCGCGCGTCGACTCGTGAGCCAGTTACATGAAGCCAAATGGCTCATCAAGAATGTGCAGCAGCGTTTCGGCACTATATTGAGGGTTTCCTCTGCTGTCGTCGATCGCCAACGGCAGTTTTTTGAGCACGGTGCAGTCGCCATGCGCCCGCTGGTGTTGCGGGAAATTGCGGAAGCGCTTGAGTTGCATGAGTCCACAATTTCGCGTGTGACCACTCAAAAATTTATGCGCACGCCGCGTGGTATATTCGAGTTAAAGTATTTTTTTGGCAGTCACGTGGCAACCGATACCGGTGGCGCCTGTTCCGCCACCGCCATTCGTGCGCTGATCAAGCAAATGGTAAATGCTGAAAATGCAAAGAAACCACTGAGTGATAGTCAGATTTCAGAAATTCTGGGACAGCAAGGCATTGTGGTTGCTCGTCGTACTGTCGCAAAATACCGGGAGTCCATTCAGATTCCTCCCGTTAATCTTCGTAAATCATTTTAACCCCAAGCTCAGGAGGCATGATGAATCTAAATCTTACTGGTCACCACGTAGAAATTACCCCCTCCTTGCGTGATTATGTCGCTTCAAAGATGAGCAAGGTCACGCGTCATTTCGACCATGTTATTGATGTCAGTGTGATACTGTCAGTGGAAAAACTTCAGCAGAAGGCAGAGGCCAATGTACACGTGAAAGGGAAAGATATTTTTGTGGAGACTGACAGTGCCGATATGTATGCTTCAATAGACAGTCTGGTGGATAAACTTGATCGACAGATTCTCAGGCACAAGGAAAAGAATACAAGCCGCCGCAATAATGGTGCGTTGAAAAATCAGGAAACGGAACAGCCGGAGTAGCCGGAACGGATTCAGGATCGTAGAAGCCTGGCGTCTTCTCTTGTAACATTGGGAAAACGTCCATCGTCATGATTCGGTAGCTTAAACGCACAGCTACATTCTCATCAATCGTATTGCACAACTATTGCCCTATCGAATGTCCCGAATCAGTATCACGCAACTATTTGAAGAAAAGCGGCAAAAGCTGACTCTGACCTGGGAGGGAGGCAGGGACGGTGGTGACAGGCAACTCGACGATGACGCCATCGCCCGCTCTACACAGGGGATAATCGGTCATCTCAATTTCATCCACCCTAACTGGATACAGGTGCTGAACGATCCAGAAGCTGATTATCTCAATCAGCTCGATCCTGTTTCCTTGCGGCAGAATATGGAGCGGCTTGCGCAAAGCAACCTATGGTGCGTTATCGTCGCCGGTGGCGCTCCCGTGCCAGCCTCAATAAAGATTTTTGCAGACTCCACTCATACTCCGCTGTTCTGTTCGCCGCATTCCAGCCTGGAGGTGATCTGGATATTGCGCCCCTATCTGGGGCGCGCCCTGGCTCCTTCCAGTAGCCGGCACGGCGTTCTGCTGGACGTTCTGGGAATGGGTGTAATGATTACCGGCGAAAGCGGTGTCGGCAAAAGTGAACTCGCGCTGGAACTGGTGAGCCGTGGTCACGGGCTGGTCGCGGATGATGTGGTGGAGCTTTATCGCATCGCTCCGGAAACCCTGGAGGGACGCTGTCCGCCGATGTTGCGCGATTTTCTTGAAGTCCGCGGGTTGGGAATGCTGAATATTCGTACTATTTTTGGCGAGACCGCGGTACGCCGGAAAAAAAACATGAAGCTTATCGTGCATCTGCAAAAACCCAACAGTGTGGATTTTAATTCCCTGGAACGGCTGCCGATCAATGACGTCACCGAAAACATTCTGGACGTCAATATCCGAAAAGTTATCATCCCGGTTGCCGCGGGGCGCAATCTGGCCGTACTGGTGGAAGCGGCGGTGCGTAATTATGTCTTGCAGCTGCGAGGGATCGACAGCGCCCAGGAGTTTCTTGCGCGGCATCAGCAGGAAATGGAGAATCAGGAAAATGATAAAAACCTGGAAAATGAGCCGTGAATTCAAAATCGGTATCTATCGGTGTCTTTTAGGGGCATTCTTCATTCTTACATCTTGATAAGAAATGCAACTGATCGTCATTAGCGGCCTCGCCGGTTCCGGCAAGAGCATCGCACTTACCGCGCTGGAGGACAGCGGCTATTATTGCGTGGATAACCTTCCGGCAAGCCTGTTGCGAGAGGTTACGCTTTATTTAAAAGGATCGGCGCATCCGCGAGCGGCTGTCAGTATCGACGCCCGAAGCCGTGAGACTTTGCACCTGCTGCCGCAGCAGTTGGCTGACTTGAGGCGGCAGGAGATAGATGTGCACCTGCTGTTCCTGGAGGCTAAAACGTATACACTGGTAAAGCGTTTTTCGGAAACACGCCGCCGCCATCCACTCAGTGACGACCACTCGACGTTGCCCGAATGCATACAGCTGGAGCGCGAAATGCTGCGCGAGGTGCGCGATCTTGCAAGTCGCATTGATACTAGCGACCTGAGTGCCAGTTCATTGCGTGCGTGGGTCAGAGATTTCATCGGTCTCAATCCCGCAAGCCTGACGCTCCTGTTTCAATCGTTCGGCTTTAAGCATGGCATTCCACTGGATTCCGACATGGTATTCGATGTTCGCTGCCTTCCCAATCCACACTATGAGGTGCTCCTGAGGCCGCTTACCGGGAGAGATGGGCCGGTAATCGAATATCTTGATGCGAATATCGATGTCAATCGAATGTTCGATGATATCAGGCGATTTGTCGATGACTGGCTCCCTTGCTTCATTCGCGACAATCGCAGTTACCTGACCGTGGCTATCGGCTGCACCGGCGGGCGTCATCGATCGGTGTATTTCGTGGAACGGCTGGCACGTTATTTCGCGGGAAACAACCAGGTTCTGGTGCGGCATAGGGAGCTGGATTCATCCCTGTGATTCAACTGACTTGTAAAAGATAAATCGCCAGTATTATCAGAAAATAAACGGTCGACGCCCATGAGTACAATAAAAACCATTACCCTTGCTTTTACCGGCGCATCCGGAATGCCGTACGGTATACGCCTGCTGGAATCGTTGCTGGCGGGTGGCAATCGTGTCTATCTGCTGTATTCTCAAGCGGCACAGATTGTTGCGCACCAGGAAATGCAACTGGTGCTGCCGTCTCGCGCCAAAGAAGCGGAAGAATTATTCGGGCATCGATTTAATGCCGCTGAAGGACAGTTGCGAGTATTCGGACGAGAGGAATGGTTTGCGCCGGTGGCTTCCGGTTCCAATCCGGCGGACGCGATGGTGGTCTGCCCGTGCACCATGGGAACGCTTGCCGCTATTGCGGCGGGGCTCAGTCAGAAGCTGATCGAGCGTGCAGCGGATGTCATGCTGAAGGAAAGCCGGAAGCTCATTCTGGTTCCGCGCGAAACGCCATTTTCTGTCATTCACCTTGAAAATATGTTGAAACTTGCGCGCAGTGGCGCGGTGATCCTGCCTGCCAACCCGGGTTTCTATCACCATCCCGCGCAGGTGCAGGATGTGGTCGACTTTATTGTGGCGCGCATACTTGATCACCTCGGGGTGGCGCATACGCTTATGCCGCGCTGGGGCACAGAAAATTAGCCTTATGCCGTGCGATATGGAATAGAGCCTATCAATTTCAGGAACGTATATTTATTTCAACGCATTTTCCGCCGCACACTCCTCGACGGAAATCAAATCCAGGCCGATGGACGTTACCCGATAAATCCCGGCCTCGGTCACAATAAAATCCATCGGAATATCGTGCGGCTGGGGGTGGACGCTGCTCAGACGCAGTATTTCAAACGCCACACCGATAGCCAGCGGACGCGGTACGATTGCAACCAGGGTGCGATCAAAATAGCCGCCGCCATACCCAAGCCGGAAACCCAATTGATCGAAGCCGATCATGGGTGTTATCACCGCGCCAACCGTTACCGGATCGGTATTATCAGGCACCGGGATATCGTAAGTACCGATTTTCATGGGTGCTTCCGGCCACCATTTGCGAAAACGCAGCGCCTCATGTTTATTTACGATCTCGGGCAATGCAAGCGTTGCGCCATGTTCTCTGAGATAGTTCATCGCGGGACGCGGGTCATATTCGCCACGATGGGGCCAGCAAAACCCGACTACGCTGTTTTGCAACGAGGGAAAGCCTCGTTCTAGCGAGTATGTGATAGCCGTATTCCAACAGCGCTGCTCCGACTCGCTTACTAATTCCCTTCGCGTCATCAATTCAGTGCGCCGATGTTTTCTCCATTCCCGCCAGTTATGCATTATTTTGGTGAACTACTTGTAGAAAATATTGATTGCGTAAAATCATCGTTGTTTTTCGAACGGCAATTGACCTGATTGCGGGTACCCATGTTGCAGAATCAGTTTTCTGACCGGGGCGGGAATGGCCGCTTCCAAGGCGTCGTCAAGCATTATCCACATTGTCTCGTCTTGCTCCTGCGCCTGCATAACGGCGGGATAGGAAACGACTTGCAGCGGCCGCGGATGAATCCGCAGTTTGAAATGGGTGAAGGTATGATCCAATGGCGGCATGTGAGCCAGCGGCTTTACCTTCATTCCAAAGTGCTGCATACAATATGCGATGGCGTCTTCGCCCACCGGCATTTCGGGCAAGCACCATAGTCCGCCCCAAATCCCTGTGGCAGGACGTTTTCCCAGCAGCACTTTGCCTTGCTTCATTAGCATCAACAGAACCGTTTCTTTTTCCGGTAGCGGCCTGCGGAGCCGGGAAACAGGAAGCCGAGCCACGCAGTCATTCCGCAGCGCGATGCAATCCTGCTGCAACGGGCATGTCATGCACTTGGGTTGGCCGCGGGTGCAAACGGTTGCGCCCAGATCCATCAGTGCCTGAGTATAAATCTCTATCTGGTTACCTTCGTAACTCTCCGGCAGTAGTTCTTCAGCTTTCCGCCACAGCAACAACTCATTCTTTCTTTCTCCGGGGTAGCCATCCACGCCGAAGCAGCGGGCAAAAACGCGCTTGACGTTGCCATCGAGTATGGCGCGTTGCTCTCCATAGGCGAACACCGCAATGGCGGCAGCGGTGGAGCGCCCAATGCCGGGGAGCTGTTGAATGACTTCGAAGTTTCGCGGAAATATGCCACCCTGATCTCTGGCGATCAAACGTGCCGCCTGATGCAGATTCCTTCCACGTGAGTAGTAACCTAGGCCGCTCCATAGCGCTAATACTTCATCCACAGAACTTGAGGCGACACTTTCGATATCGGGAAAGCGCTGCAGAAACCGCAGGTAATAGGGAATGACGGTGGTTACCTGCGTTTGCTGCAACATGATCTCGGAAACCCAGATAGCATACGGGTCGCGCGTGTTCTGCCAGGGAAGGTTGCTACGTCCATGGAGTTTTTGCCAATGGATCAGTTTGGCGGAGAAAGTAGACATGTGATGGGTCCGGTGCCGCCTTCCTAAGGATTAATGTCGAACTTCACGTTGGATGACTTGACGTTGGCGCCTTTCAGTAGACCAATACGGATTGAGCCTCGAACATTTAGATCTTTCAGCACAGATAAACCCGGCAATTCCTCCAGGGTTGCTCCATTTATGGTTTTTTCCGTAGGCTTTTTCTGTTTTGGCAGGAAGCGATCCACATCCAATTGATCGATGTCCACTTCAAAATTGAAGGCTGGCTGGACAAAGCCCGTCGCTCCCAGCTGAGCCCGGATATTGCTATCCACAAGCTTACCAGTGAGATTAGCTTGTAAGTTTTGCGACAAGCCATCCAAGGCGGCCCTGCCCAGCAGATTGCCGCTAATGCCGTTGCCGGGAATCTCCGGGCCATTGGCGCTGATAGCAGCGGTTAAGTCCGGCAGTTTCAATTGGCGAGTATCCAGGCTGCCGGTAAGTGGAGAAGCCAGCGAGGCCCTGACGGCCAGTTCCCCTTCCTTCGACTCCAGTTCAATGGTCAGCGCATTACTCTCGAAATCGGTTACGGTGCCCGCTACCCCTGAAAGGAAGAGCGTGCCGCTGGTGTTACCCTTAGGACGGGCCATTTTTGCCGCCACGGTTATTTTGTCGCCAGACACTGTTTCTCTGGTGAGGCTCAAGCGCGGCGCGTCCAATTTGATGTCGAGATTATTCGTGCCGCTTGTTCCAGTGATGCTCAGCGTAATCTTGCTTGCGACGAATTCGCCGGCAGCCGGCCTGATAGACAAATCACCCCTGGAACGTACCACAAGATCATTGATTCTCTTAACGGCACCGTTGATCTCCAGATTCAGGCCATCCAGGGCGTAATACTGCTTATCGAAATCAGACGTTAATTCGAACTCCAGCCTGGCGGCCAGATCAGTCATTGGCTGACTGGATGGGTTGGTCTTGAACGCCAGTACCATCTTGTGTCGCATCGGGTCACCCTCCAAATGGGCGCGAGAACCGCTTTCGTCGACCCTGAGACTCAAGTCCCTGAATACGTACTGTTCCCCGCTGGCTTCATCATGCAGCGCGAGCAGGGTTTTCTCTACCCGTACATGATCAATGCCGATTTTGAATTGTTCGGGTTCTTCGCTCTTGGCAATAAGATCGTCGATGTTTGTGCTGCCATCCTTGAAACGAATCAGATTGGCCTTGAGTCCACTGATAGCGACTTCATTGATCGCCAGTTGCTTTTTGAGCAATGGCATCAAGGCGAGGGACACAAAGATGTTCTCTACAGCGGCGAATTCCTTGTCACTGTTATATTCGCTTAAAGTGACATTACCGACCGTGGCGCCGATACTGGGGAAGAACGTGAGCTTGATATCACCATCGAGCCTGAGAGCACGCTGTTTTTTCTCCTTTACCAATTGGATGATCTGGGGCTTATAGGCATTGGGGTCAAAGATGGCGGCAATATAGATCACAAGGCCGGCCAGCAAAGTTGTTACGACGGCAAATACGATAAGTGCGTATCTGAGATACCGATTCATAGGCGGGAGAAGGTGGAGCGGGTGAAGGGAATCGAACCCTCGTCGTAAGCTTGGGAAGCTTCTGCTCTGCCATTGAGCTACACCCGCATTGATTGAATTATACGATGGAAACAGCTTTATGGGCGCTGTCGGCAATAAGAGAGCGATAAGAGGTGGCTTGCGCTGTCGCCCGTCTCACGGCTTCCCGACGTCCTGGCAGAGCGAGTTTGTAGGGGAAGATACGGGCGTCATTTGTCGACTATGAGACTGCCCCACCGTATAATCTGTATTGCAACCCAAATCCGGCAGTTATTTTATCCAACGTGTATCCGCTTCCAGGTGGTTCTAGAATGATACAACTCATCATTAACGGGCAGCCCCAGCACTTTCCCGTGGTTCGCCAAACGCGATCGCTAAAAAGCGATCAGGATGACGAGACACTGAACATCACGCAATTGCTGGCGCACATGGCATTGCAGGGTAAGCGTATCGCCATCGAGCGCAATGGAGAGATTGTCCCGCGCAGCAAGTTCGACGAGCAGATTCTGACCGATGGGGACAGGCTCGAAATCGTGATCGCGGTGGGTGGGGGATAAGCCTTATGGATAACTTCATCATTGCAGGCAAGACATATTCCTCGCGGCTTCTGGTAGGTACCGGCAAATACCGGGATTTCGCCGAGACGCGTGCGGCGGTTGATGCCAGCGGCGCGGAAATCATCACGGTGGCGATCCGCCGGACTAACCTCGGCCAGAATCCTGGTGAGCCGAACCTGCTGGATGTGCTGCCGCCATCGCAATATATGTTCTTACCTAACACAGCCGGGTGCTACACCGTGGATGACGCGGTGCGCACCCTGCGCCTTGCGCGTGAATTGCTGGATGGCCACAGCCTGGTGAAGCTGGAGGTTCTGGGGGATCCGAAGACGCTCTACCCCAACATGGTCGAGACCCTCAAGGCGGCGGAAATCCTGATAAAAGAAGGTTTTCAGGTCATGGTTTATACTTCCGACGATCCTATTGCCGCCAAGCAACTGGAGGAGATCGGCTGTGTGGCGGTGATGCCGCTGGCTTCGCTGATCGGTTCCGGCATGGGGATTCTTAATCCGTGGAATTTGCAGATTATCATCGACAATGCCACTGTGCCGGTAATCGTCGATGCGGGTGTCGGCACGGCTTCGGATGCAGCTATCGCCATGGAACTGGGGTGTGATGGCGTGCTGATGAACACCGCCATTGCCGCGGCGCAAAATCCGGTACTGATGGCGTCCGCCATGAAAAAGGCGGTGGAAGCCGGGCGAGAAGCTTATCTGGCTGGACGCATGGCAAAAAAACTTTATAGCGCAAGCCCCAGTTCTCCCGTCAGCGGCACTATCGCCAGCAGCAAAGACAAGGCCTCCTAACCCAAATTCCGACTCTCCAGTCTCCCGGGTCTATTCTTCCCTCTAAATGACAGAGCATCGTCCCATCCGTAGCTTTGTCCTTCGCCAAGGGCGTGTTTCAAACGCCCAGCGCCGCGCGCATGAAACCCTGATGCCGAAATATGGCATCCCGTTTGCGGACGGTCTGCTCGATCTTGGTCAGATTTTTGGCCGGAGCGCGCCGAAATTTCTGGAGATCGGTTTCGGTATGGGGGAGACTACCGTCACTATTGCCAAAGCCCATCCTCAATATGACTATCTCGCAATCGATGTTCATACGCCCGGCGTAGGCAGTCTGCTGAAGCAGATTGATGAGTCCGGATTAGTGAATGTACGCGTTATCCAGCATGACGCAGTGGAGGTACTGCAGCGGATGTTGCCTTCCGATTGTCTCGACGGCGTGCATATTTTTTTTCCTGATCCCTGGCCCAAAGCGCGCCACCACAAGCGGCGACTGATACAGCCGGAATTCATCACGCTTCTTTGCCGGCATCTGAAACAAGGTGCTTATATCCATGCAGCGACCGACTGGGAAGATTATGCCGGTCAAATATTGGAGGTGTTGAGCAACGAATCGCAGCTCGCCAATACCGCGATTGACCATGCCCCGGGTCCGGAATACCGGCCGTTAACCAAGTTTGAACAGCGCGGATTGCAGCTGGGACACGGCGTGTGGGACCTGGTATTTAGAAGAAAATAGGCAAGCGAAAAAAACGAGAAGCGCTATACGTTCCTTTATTCCGGCAGGAAGATTTGCAGCAAATCATTCAAAAATCGCCTGCCGGTGAGAGTGGGCGCGATTCGCTGGTAATCGCGCGTTATCAGGTGCCGCCGCTCCGCCTCATCAAGTTGTTGCTGGATACTGTCAATGGACAGACCCGTGCGCTCCATGAACATTTCCGGCGCGAAACCCCCAGTGAGGCGCAGTGCGTTCATCATGAATTCGAATCCCCTGTCGTTTCGCTCTACTTCATGCTGTTCCATGATGGGCGAGTCAAAAGCCGTCATGTCCGGCGAAGTTTTGGCAAGATAATCCCTGGGTTGCTTATAGCGCATCTGGCGCACTATTCTATCGGCAAAGCTTATTTTGCTGTGCGCACCCGCACCAATCCCGAGATAATCGCCGAACAGCCAATAATTCATATTGTGGCGCGATTCCCGCCCAGGCTGGGCGAATGCCGAGGTTTCGTAATTCAGGTAGCCGCCCTGAGCAAGCGTTTGCTCGATCATTATCTGCATTTCCGCCGACAAATCGTTATCCGGTAGCGGCGGTGGATAGCGATGAAACAACGTATTCGGCTCCAGGGTAAGATGATAAGCAGATATATGCGTAACGCCGCACGCAGCCGCGGTTTCAATATCGCTCTGGGCCTCTTCCATTGTCTGATGCGGGAGTGCGTACATCAGATCAAGGTTCACATTGTCAAAATTCTCTCGGGCAATTTCAATCGCGCGATGCGCCTCGCTGCCGTCGTGTATTCGCCCCAGCGATTGGAGATGCCTGGGGTTGAAGCTTTGAATGCCGATGGACAAGCGATTGATTCCCGCAGCACGGAAATCAGCGAATTTTTTTACCTCGAACGTTCCGGGATTGGCTTCCAGTGTCACTTCGGCGAAATGTTCCAGCGGCAGCAAGGCCCTTACCGCGGTGAGGATCGCATCAATGGAGCGGGCGCTAAACAGGCTGGGCGTGCCGCCACCAAAAAATACACTCGTTACGCTACGCCCCCAGACCTGCGGCAGCGCCGTTTCCAGATCGCGGATCAGCGCCGTCACATACTCCGCCTCCGGCATATTAACGTTTCCACCACGAACTTCATGGGAATTGAAATCGCAATAGGGGCATTTCTTCATGCACCACGGAATATGGATATAGAGACTCAGTGGGGGCAGCGATCCCAGTCTTGGAGATTGGACACCCGGCATGGATGCAGAAGGAATGATTGCCGTCATATCGATTAAGACAACAAATTGAAGGCGTGGTGATCAGCTACGATTCAAGATGTCTCTTCTTTGATGCATTCAGCGAGCCGCGCCAGCGCTTTGCCGCGATGGCTGAGTCGATTTTTCTGCTCCATTGGAAGTTCCGCTCCGGTTTTACCCAAATCCGGGAGAAAGAAATAGGGATCGTAACCGAACCCTTCCTCACCGCGAGGTTCCAGTATGATTTCGCCATGCCAGGCGCCGTCGGCAATGATGGGTTGCGGATCATCGGCGTGGCGTACCAGTACTATGACACAGTAATAGTGAGCCCTGCGATCGGGCTGATTTCTTAGCACATCTACCAGCTTATGATTATTCCGCTCGTCCGATTTAGGCTCCCCCGCATAGCGCGCTGAATAAACGCCCGGCCCGCCGTTCAAGGCATTCACGCAAATGCCGGAATCATCCGCCAGCGCCGCCAGTCCGGACGATTTACTGGCATGGCGCGCCTTGGCGAGCGCATTCTCGACGAATGTGCAATAAGGCTCCTCGACTTCCGTGATGTTGAAAATGGACTGCGGCAACACCTCAATTCCCAGGGGCTCGAGTAAGTGGCGGATTTCCCGCAGTTTGCCGGCGTTGCCGCTGGCGATCACGAGTTTTTGTATTTTCGCGGCTTGGTTCATTTCGCCAGTGCCGCTTTTTGAATCTCGATTAGATCCTGTATCCCATGTTGCGCCAGGTCCAGCATGGCGTTCAGGTCTTGCCGGCTGAACGAGACCCCTTCAGCGGTACCCTGCACTTCCACCAAGCCAAAATCGCCAGTCATCACGACATTCATGTCGGTATCGCAACAGGAATCTTCCACATAATCCAGATCAAGCACTGGCACGCCCTCATAGATGCCGACCGAGATGGCGGCGACATGCGTCAATATCGGTGTGGTCTGTATCAATTGCCGCTGCAGCAGTTTTCCCACCGCGTCATGCAGCGCCACAAACGCTCCGGTAATGCTGGCGGTACGGGTGCCGCCATCGGCCTGGATTACGTCGCAGTCAATCTGGATAGTGCGCTCGCCGAGCTTGGTCAGGTCCACGACCGAACGCAGTGCGCGCCCGATCAGGCGCTGGATTTCCATGGTACGGCCGGATTGCTTGCCTTTGGCCGCCTCGCGTTGCATTCGCTCATGCGTGGAGCGCGGCAACATGCCATATTCCGCTGTGAGCCAACCCTGACCCTTACCTCTAAGAAAGGGAGGTACTTTCTCGTCCAGGCTGGCGGTGCACAATACCTTGGTGTCGCCGCACGCGATCAGCACCGCACCTTCGGCATGCCGGGTGTAATGCCGAGTGATTTCAATAGGACGGAGTTGAGCTGGGGTGCGATGGCTGGGGCGCATGATTATGGTAAATCCTTAAAGGGTAGTGTTGTCGGCAGAGCGTGCACCGGTGGCGCACCGGTACAATCATCCTATTCTTACCCAGGCGCTTTTTTGCTTGGGTTCTTTAACCCGGATGTTTCATAAATTGATGCGTGTTAATGTATGAAACATTCGGATTAGTCCGACAGGCCGCTAGGCACAAGCGCGTTGTGGCATAATCCGCGATGATGGCGTGTGATATGCGCCACTTTTATTATTTTAACGTATTAAGGACCCGCCGGTGGTTAAGTTAGCATGATCTACAGCATGACCGGCTATGCGGCGGTTGCGAAGGAAGTGCCCCGTGGTTCCCTGAACCTGGAGCTGCGCTCCGTCAATAATCGTTACCTTGACATTCAGTTCCGCCTGCCTGACGAACTCCGTTTGCTTGAGGCAAAAATGCGTGAGTTTCTGACAGCCAGGTTGAGCCGGGGAAAAGTCGAATGCCGCTTGAGTTTTTCCCGGCTCGTGAGTGCGGAAGATCCGCAGCATATCAATGCCAATTTATTACAAAAATTGCTGGAATTAGACCGTGCCGTCAGGGTAGCCCTGCCGGATGCGCGGGGTCTCGAAGTGGCCGACATACTTCGCTGGCCTGGGATATTGGGTGCAGATTCCCTACCTGCGGAAAGTTTGGGCGAGTCTTGCATGGAATTGCTATGCACTGCTCTGGATGAGTTTGCCGCAGCACGTGCCCGCGAAGGTGAGAAACTTAAAGTGATGCTGCTTGAGCGTCTTGGCAAGATGCGCCATCTGGTGGCCGAAGTATCGCCGCGTATCCCCGCATTACTTATGGCTTTCCAGGAAAAGATCAAGTCCCGATTAAGCGAGGCCATGATAAATCAGGATGATGATCGCATCCGTCAGGAATTATTGCTATTTACCAGCAAGATCGATGTGGACGAAGAGCTATCCCGCTTGCAGACTCACCTGGATGAAGTGGAACGAGTCCTGTCGAGCGGGGGGGCAATCGGCAAGCGTCTGGATT
The DNA here is from genome assembly GCF_900101945.1 of Nitrosospira sp. Nsp13. NCBI lineage: Bacteria > Pseudomonadati > Pseudomonadota > Betaproteobacteria > Nitrosomonadales > Nitrosomonadaceae > Nitrosospira > Nitrosospira sp. Nsp13. The sequence continues at coordinate 80,236 of NZ_FMVD01000007.1, forward strand.
TTTTGATGCAGGAACTCAATCGCGAAGCCAACACGATAGGTTCAAAATCCGTGGATGTGGAAGTATCGAAGATTTCCCTGGAACTCAAAGTACTGATCGAGCAGATGCGGGAGCAGGTGCAGAATATCGAATGACCTTTCATAAAGAATAAGATAGTCTCAATATTCAGCAGGCAGACCAGACACTTCTGGTTCGGTTAATACTTGGGTTCAGCACAGCCGATCCGCCATTAAGAAATTGGCCCCAGTCCGTGCCTTATAGCAAGCGAAACCCCGTGGTCGAAATTACTGCCATTCCCACAAGAGAAAATACAATGGTCCAAAGCAGGAATCGGACAGTCGCCCTTGTTGTTGGCCAAAGGCCGTTTTCTGGCTTATTTTCTTCCTCCATCTTCTTAATCCTCCGTTACGGAAATTCTACCATTTGCATTAACGGGTATTTTGTTGCCATCTATAAATAATCGAGACGACGGAGCGCGTGGATCAAGGCTAGCTCAGGGTTAGACTCCAATTTTTTGCTGGCGTGCGTAGATTTTATCCAGAATTCTTTCCATTAACTATTATGTGCAATATCGTGCCATCTTCCCGAGGCGCGGAATTGTAAAAGCCGCTGACTACGCGGCTTTTACATTGCATGCCGTTGCAGTTCGATCAGTATTGTTTCTCTGGAACCACGATAACCTTCTCAGTGGTGCCGGATTGACCCTGGGGTCCTTGGGGTCCTTGTGGTCCGGGAGAGCCCTTGGAGCCAATCGCTATACATCCACTCAGTCCGGTGAAGATTAGCACTACAGCAAACAGTTTTAAGTTTTTCATTAGGTTTTCCTTTTTTTAGTAGTTAGTCTGATACCCATGGAAGAAGATAACCTACTGTCGAGCTTGTCACTGTTTGTTATCGCACATTCAGCAGTTTTTTATTCCATATTATGCATAAATCGTTGAGAATCGCCTGGTTACTCTGCTGCTGATAACGGTTTGTGGGATGGAAGTGGTCTCGCCGCCCACCTTGCTTCTAAGCGTGGCATTCGCGGATTTCAAAGATGAGGTAGAATCTTTCAATCCCATCAGACCGGGAATTTCTCATGAGCGACTCCTTGCATCTTGTCTGTCCACACTGCCAGGCGATTAACCGCGTACCCGTCGCACGGTTGGACCAGCAACCCAATTGCGGACAATGCCACCAGCCATTGTTCACCGGTCATCCGGTAGAGTTAACCGCCGCTACATTTGGCAGACAGCTCGATCGTAACGACATTCCAGTATTGGTGGATTTCTGGGCGCCCTGGTGTGGGCCTTGCCAAATGATGGCACCAGCTTTCGTGCAGGCAGCGGGTATACTGGAGCCGCATGTCCGCCTGACGAAGGTCAACACCGAGGCTGAGCCGGCGTTAGGTGCGCAATACCATATCCGCAGCATTCCGACGCTTGCTTTATTCAGGAACGGGCGCGAGGTTGCGCGGCAGTCTGGTAGCATGACGGCTCAGGATATTGTGCGCTGGGTTCATTCCCGCTAGCGTGAACCAGACGGCAACTTGCTACACTTTGGAAAAACTACTGCAAATGACGCCAGGTAATTTATTCATTATCAGCGCTCCCTCGGGCGCCGGAAAAACCAGTCTGGTTAAGGCGTTGCTTGAAACCGGCATCGACCTGCGCTTGTCGGTTTCATACACCACGCGGCCAGCGCGCCCCGAAGAAGTCGATGGGCGTGATTACCATTTTGTAAGCCAGGAAGTTTTCGAGCAGCGGCTAAAGCAGGGTGAGTTCCTGGAAAGTGCTGAAGTTTACGGGAATTTCTATGGAACCTCGCAGAAGTGGATAAATGAAACCATCTTGTCGGGACACGATATTCTGCTGGAGATCGACAGCCAGGGTACGCAACAGGTGCGATGCGTTTTTCCCGATGCGGTGGGAATTTTTGTTCTGCCGCCCTCACCGGGGGCACTGGAGACACGCTTAAGGCAGCGGGGCCAGGATAGCCTGGAAGCGATCACGCGGCGCCTTGCTGCTGCCCATCAGGAGATGGCTCATGTGAGTGAATATGATTATGTTATCATCAACGAGAAACTGGGCACGGCATTGCAGGATTTGATCTGTATCGTACACGCTGAGCGCTTGAGAATATCGAGGCAACTTGATCGCCATCGTAACCTGATAACGCAATTCGGAAGAATGCCTGTTCCATAAAGAAGAGTTTCTTGATCTTTCTGTACCCCCCGTACTTCGGGATGAAGAGTCAAAGTCAATTCATTTTATACCGTTATTCCTGATTTCTGGAGCAATATACTATGGCACGCATTACCGTTGATGATTGTTTAAAAAGAATTCCCAACCGTTTCGATATGACCTTGGTCGCGACCATTCGAGCAAGGCAGCTTTCCATCGGTGGGAGCCCTATGGTGGAACCCGCACGGGATAAGCCTACTGTGATAGCGTTGCGTGAACTGGCCCAGGGAAAGGTCGGAATAGAAATTCTTACCAGTGTCCCACTTTGATTTTTCCGGAAGCATATCTATACTAGAATCTGGTTGAAATCAATGGCCAACCCAAGGTATCTACAGCTGGATTTATAGACTGTCATGAGGATGCTGCCATCCTGAGATGCCCGTACCGCTGGGCCTATCACAGTGAATGAAGGAAATTACCATGCGAGCACGAGGTTTGCCGGACCCCTCTGCTACTTTACCCGAGGCGGATTTCCTGTTTGGCGAATTATCCGGCTATCTCAAGCCGGAGGATATTTCTGAGCTTCAGAACGCCTACCTTTTCAGCCAAAGCGCCCATTCCGGGCAGTTCCGGAAATCCGGTGAACCTTACATTTCTCATCCGCTTGCGGTAGCCGGCATTCTCGGAAAATTACGCCTCGATCCCCAGACGCTGACCGCCGCGTTGTTACACGACGTGATGGAGGACACTCACGTCTCCAAGGCCGAAATCAGCGACAGATTTGGCAAGCCGGTTGCCGAGCTGGTGGATGGGGTTTCCAAGCTCGACAAGATCGAATTCCAGACCCATGCGGACGCCCAGGCGGAGAATTTTCGCAAGATGCTCCTGGCGATGGCACGCGATGTGCGCGTCATACTCATCAAATTGGCGGACCGGTTGCACAATATGCGTACGCTGGAAGCGATGCGACCCGAGAAACGGCGCCGCATCGCCCGCGAAACCATGGAGATCTATGCGCCTATCGCCAATCGGCTGGGGCTTAACAATATCTACCAGGAGCTGCAGGAGCTCAGCTTCCGTTACCTTTTCCCCACACGTTACCGAGTACTGACCAATGCCACCAAGGCGGCGCGAGGAAACCGGCGCGAAGTGGTGACTAAAATTCTGGATTCCATCAAGCAGCGCCTGCAGGCCGCGGGACTGGATGCGGAGGTGACTGGACGTGAAAAACAGCTTTACAGTATCTATAAGAAAATGGCGGAGAAGCACCTTACGTTTTCCGAGGTGCTCGACATTTACGGTTTCCGCGTTATCGTCAAGGATGTGCCCTCTTGCTACATAGCGCTGGGCGCATTGCACAGCTTGTACAACCCTATTCCTGGCAAATTCAAGGACTATATCGCGATTCCCAAAGCAAACGGCTACCAGTCCTTGCATAACACGCTATGGGGACCCTACGGCACACCCATTGAAGTGCAGATCCGCACCGCCGACATGCATCGGATAGCGGAGGCCGGCGTCGCTTCACACTGGCTCTATAAGAGCACCGATGCCGATCTTAATGATCTGCATATGAAAACTCATCAGTGGCTGCAAAGCCTGCTGGAGACACTGAGTGACTCCACCGATTCTCTGGAATTTCTGGAACATCTCAAGGTTGACCTGTTTCCCGGCGAAGTCTATGTATTTACGCCCCAAGGCAAGATATTGGCCCTGCCCAAGGACGCTACGGCCGTGGATTTCGCCTACGCGGTGCACACTGATATCGGCGACTGCTGCGTGGCTGCGAAAATAAACGGTGAGAATGCGCCATTGCGCACCCATCTCAGAAGTGGCGATCGCGTGGAGATTGTCACTGCGTCACATGCAAAACCCAATCCCGCCTGGCTGAATTACGTGGTTACCGGCAAGGCGCGCTCGCATATCCGCCGTTTTCTCAAGACCATGCAATACGAAGAGTCGGCGAAACTGGGGGAGCGCTTGCTGAATCAGGCTTTAATGTCGCTCAAGATTGATCCGCAGACAATAAGCGAGACGCAGTGGGAGAAACTGGCACGTGAGAGCAGTGCCAAATCCAAAAAGGATTTACTGGCGGACATGGGATTGGGTATGCACCTGCCGGCAGTCATCGCAAGGCGTCTGGCATCGCCGGGAGAATCCGCTTCCGGAGCAAATGGGGGTAACGGTGTCATCACCATACTGGGTACCGAGGGCATGGCGGTCCAATTCGCCAAATGCTGCCGCCCGATCCCGGGGGATCCCATTGTCGGTTTCATCAAGAAAGATCAGGGATTGGTGATTCATATCCACGATTGCCCGGTAATCTCCAAAAACCGGGGTAATTCGGACAATTGGCTGGACGTGGCATGGGGCAAAGGAATTGCCAGGCATTTCGAGGTCAGTATCAGAACAGTGGTAGCCAATCAGCGCGGTGTACTGGCAAGGGTGGCGGCGGCAATCGCCGAGGCCGGTTCCAACATCGACAACGTTGTCATGGAAGGGGATGGCGCCTATACAACCATGAACTTCATGCTACAGGTCCGCAACCGCTATCATCTTGCACAAGTCATGCGCAGTTTGAGGCGAATTCCGGAAGTGGCGAAAATCACTCGTATGAAAGGCTGAGTCTACTGTAATTTGCTTCAAATCGCACAGGCGTTTCCCGTCCTCACCCAAGCAAAGCCAGAGCCGCGCTTATCATCAAATACCTGCTTCTGTCATTATTAGCCCGTACTCGCTGTCAAAAGCCGCCGCTAACCAGCTATCAAATTCTCGATTTGTGAGCTCTGCCTGATACCGATGATGATTTTTCTTATCTCGATCAAACAGCCATTTGTAGAAACCGCGATATTCCATATAGAACTTTTCAAATAACTTTCGCTCTTTTTCCATATCGATTTCAGCCGTTACCATCTCCTTTTTTTGTGATCCGCTTAAATTTTCGTTTGTACACTCATCATAACTAACTATCCCGGCTTTCGTCTTTTTTGCCTGATACATCGCAATATCGGCATTCGATATCAGTTTAGCTCCCGTTTCGCCACACTCCGGATACACTGCGATACCTATGCTAAGTTTAATTGAAAGCGCCAAATCATCAATTATCAGTGGTTGAGAAATATGATCAAATATCCTATGCGCAATGCGTTGAATATTTTTCCGGCCTTTTGGATTTAATAATAAATAAAGAAATTCATCACCACCATATCGGCAGATCGTATCCTCAGTACGGGCTTGTTCGCTTAACCGGCGTGCCACCATCTGTAAAACCCTATCACCTACCGGATGCCCGAATGTGTCATTGATGAATTTGAAACGATCCAGATCAATAAACAGAAGTGCCAGATCCCAGTCACCCCTTTGGGCAATCGCTATTCCTTGTTCAAGCCGGTTATTGAAAAGTTCTCGATTGGGAATCCCTGTAGCAAAATCCAGCAAAGTGCGTTTTTTGGCTTCCTCCACTACCTCATGCGCAATCGTCAGAATATCTTTGGGCGCCGAGAAAATATCCTTGGTTGTCGACAGCAGCTGTAATGTATTTATCAGTTTGCGATTTACGGTATGTCGCTCATCAATTTCCTGAGCGAGCACATTATTGACTTCATGGAGCTCATCCGCACACCCTTGAATCTTATCTTCAAATCCTTCGCTTCGTGCCAAAACTTTTTTTGCTTCAAGTAGCGACCTTCCAGCTACGATTCTCTGTTTTACAGTTTCATTGGCAGTAAGAAGCTCAGTAGCATAACTTTCCATCTTTTTTTTTATTTTCCGGGTTTTCCTCAGCACTTTTTCCAACGGAGGTTTTTTTTCTGCCGGGGTCCGTGACGAACCATGGTTAGAAATCATCTTATTATTAATCTCCAAGTTCTATTTCTAAGTAGTAATGTTAATCAGAATGTATCCGCAATCATTGAATTCACTTGCTTCCAGAGCATACAAAATAAAAACGGAGGCTCTATTTTACTTTTTTCTAATAACATGAGCATATTGGGGAAACATTGATTTTATTCTAAGGGAAACTATTGGGAATAGAAACGGGCGCGATTTACCATGAAACAGAGCGGCGGAGAGCAGCTAATTGTTTGCCTAATACTGGTCCTATTTCGACCCATCAAGAATAACGTACGCGAATAAGCTCAGTATCACAGGTGAGAACTGGGGCCGCACGTAATGCGTGCCATCCCTTTTGTCACACTAAAAATAACAATGCCAACGTATTTTTCTATTTCGCAGTGTGCCAAAAGGCTGTAGCAAAAAGGATGGGGTACTAAGCATGAAAATCGGCTACGCGCCAGCATCAACCGACGACCAGAATGCTCAATCAGGCGAGACTGCAAAGCTCATTCAACAGTTGTTGATACCAGTTTAGCGATTGGCATGGGTGACATTTTTTATTCTGAAATCCTAAAAGAGATATTAGGGATTGATCTTACGTTATATTTCCTTGCTATCTATGCCGATTCCGTGGAATGAACTTGCACAATTGCTTGGCGTATGGAAAGAACTCGTGGATAGTGGCCAATATTTAGGCTGATTGGTTGTTTACCCTGCCTTCGGTATGCGCATTTCGACGTGAAGGCCGGCGGCGGCCATATTTTCGAAGGCATCGAGGGTAAGGAAGCTGATCCTGCCGCTCATCAGATCATAGATAGTGGCTGTGTGACGGGTTGTCTTGATCTTGATCCCGTGCATCGCTATCGTTCATAGGCCAGCACCGGTGCCAGCCATTTTTCTGTTTCTTCCAATGTCCAGCCTTTGCGCTTTGCATAATCCTCCACCTGATCCTTGTTTATTTTCCCCACAGCGAAATAATCGGCTTCGGGGTGAGAAAAATAAAAGCCCGATACCGCAGCCGTTGGTACCATGGCGTAGGATTCGGTCACGATAATGCCTGCGTTTTCCGGCGCTTTCAGCATTTCAAACAATGGACCTTTCTCGGTGTGGTCAGGACAGGCAGGGTAACCCGGCGCGGGACGGATACCGCGATATTCCTCGTTGATCAGTTGTTCATTGCTCAGGTTTTCATCTTTGATGAAGCCCCAGAATTCGCGCCGCACCCGCCAGTGCATGTGCTCGGCGAAAGCTTCCGCCAGACGGTCGGCCAGCGCTTTCAATATAATCGCGCTGTAGTCGTCATGTGCGTCCTCAAAAGCCTTGACCCGTGCGTCTATGCCCAGCCCGGCAGTCACCGCGAATGCACCGATGGCATCCCGAATCCCGGTTTCCTTGGGGGCTATAAAGTCTGCCAGGCATAGATTAGGACGTCCGGCCGGTTTCGTGGTCTGCTGCCGCAGATTGTGGAACGTCATCCCCAGCTTGGTGCGGGCTTTGTCGGTATAAATTTCGATGTCGTCGCTGTTCACGGTATTAGCCGGAAACAGGCCGACCACGGCATTGGCGCCGAGCCATTTCTGTTCGACAATTTTCTTCAGCATGGCCTGGGCATCGTGGAACAGCGTGGTGGCAGCCTCTCCCACTATCTCGTCTTGCAGAATTGCCGGATAGCGTCCCGATAACTCCCATGCCTGGAAAAATGGTGTCCAATCTATATGAGGTACTATTTTTTCCAGGGGGTAGTTTCTTAATGATCTTACACCGATAAAATCCGGCTCGGGCGGCGTGTAGTTCGCCCAATCGGTTTTAAAGGCGTTAGCCCGGGCTTCCGCAAGGGTAAGCATCGGCGAAGGACCTTTTTTATTCTTATGCTGGGTGCGGACTTTTTCGTACTCCGCCTGTAGCCCACTGACGTACTCCGCCCGCAAATCCTCCGACAGCAAGTTGCTGCATACACCCACGGCGCGGCTTGCATCCGGCACCCACACGGTAACCCCTTTGTAATGCGGCGCGACTTTTACCGCGGTGTGCACCCGTGAAGTGGTTGCGCCACCAATCAATAGCGGAATGGTAAATCCTTCACGTTGCATTTCCTTCGCCACATGCGCCATCTCCTCCAGGGAAGGTGTGATCAATCCCGACAAACCGATCATGTCGGCATTCTCGCGCCGCGCCATTTCAAGAATTTGTGCGCAAGGCACCATGACTCCCATGTTCACGACTTCATAGTTGTTGCACTGGAGCACGACTGTAACGATGTTTTTGCCGATATCGTGGACGTCACCCTTGACAGTGGCGATGACGATCTTGCCCTTGGCCCTGGAATCACCCGACAACTTCTTTTCCGCCTCAATGAATGGCAATAAATGTGCTACCGCCTGTTTCATTACGCGTGCCGACTTGACTACCTGCGGTAAAAACATCTTGCCCGAGCCGAACAGGTCGCCTACCACATTCATGCCATTCATGAGCGGACCCTCGATCACCTGGATCGGACGCCCACCCTGATTACTGATTTCGAGCCGTGCCGCCTCGGTATCCTCCACGATGTAAGTGGTGATGCCTCTCACCAGCGCGTGAGTCAGACGTTCCTGGACTGGCTGCTCGCGCCATGAAAGATCTTCGATGGTCTCCTTGCTTTTTCCCTTGAAGCTCTCCGCGAATTCCACCAACCGCTCGGTGGGCGTAACGTCCCCTTCGACCGGACGATTGAGCAGTACATCTTCGACGCGTTCCAGCAAGTCCTTGGGAATGTCGGAGTAGACCCCTAGCTGCCCGGCGTTGACAATGCCCATGGTCATGCCGGCGCGAACCGCGTGGTAGAGGAATGCGGTATGGATCGCCTCCCGAACAGGCTCATTGCCGCGGAAAGAAAACGACACATTCGACACACCGCCACTTACCTTGGCATAGGGCAGGGTCTGCTTGATGATATGAGTGGCTTCGATGAAATCGACACCGTAATTGTTGTGTTCCTCGATGCCGGTGGCGACCGCGAAAATGTTCGGATCAAAAATGATATCTTCAGGTGGGAAACCCACCTGGTCAACAAGTATGCGGTAGCAACGCTTGCAGATTTCCACCTTGCGTTCTTTCGTGTCGGCCTGACCTAATTCATCGAAAGCCATCACAATGACTGCGGCACCATAGCGGCGGGCAAGTTTCGCATGTTCGATAAACTCCGCTTCGCCTTCCTTCATGCTGATCGAATTGATGATGGCCTTGCCTTGCACACATTTGAGCCCTGCTTCGATCACCGACCACTTGCTCGAATCAATCATGATCGGTACGCGGCTGATGTCGGGTTCGGCGGCGATAAGATTCAGGAACGTCACCATCGCCTTCTGCGAATCGAGCATCGCTTCATCCATGTTGATGTCGATGATCTGCGCACCGCTTTCCACCTGGTTGCGGGCAACGCTCAGCGCCTCCGCATAATTGTTGCCCAGTATCAAACGGGCAAAGGCCTTCGAGCCGGTAACATTGGTCCGCTCACCCACGTTCACGAATAGTGAGTCATCGCCGATGCTCAGCGGTTCCAAACCAGACAGTCGCAGCTTTTTGGGAACGTCGGGAATGGGGCGTGGTGCAATATCGCTCACCGCATCGGCGATGGCCTTGATATGTGCGGGCGTGGTACCGCAGCAGCCGCCGACGATGTTGACAAAGCCGGATTGCGCGAACCCCTTGATCAAACTCGCGGTGTATTCGGGCGACTCGTCATAACCGGTTTCCGCCAGCGGATTGGGCAGGCCGGCATTAGGATGCGCGCTGACATACACGCCGGCAACCCGCGATAGTTCCTCAATGTAAGGACGCATCAATTCCGCTCCCAGGGCGCAATTAAGTCCTACGGATAATGGACGTGCGTTACTGACGGAATTCCAGAAGGCTTCAGGTGTTTGTCCGGAAAGCGTGCGGCCGGAAGCATCAGTAATGGTTGCCGAGATCATGATAGGCACGCGTATGCCGTGGTCCTCAAAATATTGATCGACAGCAAACAGCGCGGCTTTGGCATTCAGGGTATCGAAAATGGTTTCCACCAGGATGATGTCGGCGCCCCCGTCGATCAAGCCGCTAATGGAGACCGAGTAGTCCGCTACCAGTTGATCGAAGGTAATGCCGCGAAAACCGGGATCGTTCACATCGGGCGAGATCGATGCGGTTTTGGTGGTCGGCCCGAGCACCCCCGCAACGAAGCGGGGTTTGTCCGGTGTTTTGGCTTCCATCGCTTGCACTGCTTCCCGCGCCAGTTTGGCCCCTGCAAAATTCAGTTCATATACCAGATCTTCCATGTGGTAATCCGACATCGAGGCAGAGGTGGAATTGAAGGTGTTGGTCTCGACGATGTCCGCCCCGGCCTCCAGGTAGCCGGTATGGATGGCACGGATGATCTGCGGTTGGGTGAGGGTCAGGAGATCGTTATTGCCCTTGAGGTCATGCGGGAAATCGGCAAAACGCGACCCGCGATAATCCGCCTCGTTGAGCTTGTAGCTCTGGATCATCGTGCCCATGGCCCCATCCAGCATCAGTATGCGGTGGGCCAGGAGGTCTTGCAGTAATGCAGCGCGAGGATGTACGTTCATGGGTAGATGGGTTCAGGTGGAGGCTGGATTCTATCATGTCCCCATCAGTATTTTGCCTGACCCCACCGGGAATAGCAGGGTTGCGGTTTCAGTTGGCGGCCAGTCGGATTTAAAGGAAATCGGCTGCAAAAGCCGGGTGTAGAAGCATCAGGCCGATCATGTCTCGCCGCTTTCGGCTCATAAAGGCCAATAGGACAATTATCGGCCTTTAGAATCATCAAAATCTACCCTCCCCCGTTTTCGTTTGGATTCTTCAGGTCCGCAGGTTGCTAGCGGCTTTTGCCTGCCCTTCAATGCTGCGGAGGACACGTCTTGCGGATCGAAGCGAACCCTCTATGAAACCCTGGTAGTCAGAAAATGCTTCCCCGCAAATATGGACGTTCTTTCTTTCCGAGGCATTCTGATTCAAGGAAAATGCCTCAAGGAACTCAATATGTCTCCAGGACATCACTCCCGGCAGCCATCCATGAGCCGCCGCGCCAAAGGGGCTCTTGCCCCAGTCGCGCATTCCGCAGGCGAGGAGGCGGTCCTGCGTAAAATCATGGTGCTCATAGTCCCTCGCAAACTGCACGAAACGCTGCCACAACCGAGGGTAGCCGGGCTCTTTCACAATAACCGGGCTCCCGTCACTAAAATAGAGTGTTTGGGGCGCATCCCCGGCGTCTGGGTGCGGGACTTCTTTCTTCAACTTCAAGAACCAGATGCTGGCTATTTCCTGGCTCTCAAGTTGAGGGTCTTCTGATGGTGCTTGATCGAGGTGATTATGATCGCACTCGATTGTTCTCAAGTAATCGGACCAGAACGTAATTGCCGGACGGTCTGTGTAGACCATGATAAGCCCTTTGGTCCTATCATTGCTTTTCACATAGAGCAACTCTCGTGTAGGGATATCTGCGGCATTGCGATTAAGAGGCCTGTTGTCTTCCCACCAGGGTTTTTCGATAACGAAGAAGCACTTTAACAGAGGGAGGCAAGTAACGGCGTTCAGCGCTGCTTTGAGCGTACCTTGCGGCGGGCCTCCATTCCAGGATATTTCTTCGAGCGGACGCTTGGGCAAGGCAAGAATCACTCTCCGCGCCTTGATGACGTCTTTTTCATTCTCGACAATGACATTCACTCCGTCACCATCGGATTGAAGGCCCAGTACCTTTCTGCCTCTCTGAATGCATAACGAAGAATTATTTTTTCCTTCTTCATAAAGCCTTTCCAGGAGCTTCCAGATGATCCGGCTCATTCCTCCGCGAATGCCGCGAAGCGATCCGGTACTTCGAATCGCCCTAAGCCAGAAAATAATCCACTCCGCGGCATTTAAATTTTCATGTACAAAGTGGTAGTAACTCCCCCAGTCCCTTATCTTGACCACGGCGTAGTGGCTTAACACATCACTGAGGATATTCCAGAAGCCCAGGTTCCACAGCGGCTGGCCTCTGAAACTCGCGGTTTTTCTAATGACTTCCAGATCTTCGTCAGTAATATTCTGGATCCATTCGAGCAACTCTCCTTTCCAGTAATGGCGATAAAAGAAGGCTTCTTCCGTCAAATTTTTCCACTGTTCATTGGCTGCGCTGGTCTTCCACGGCTTTTCTGCATCATCGAGATCGACAAGTTCAAAAATACGCCTGAGGGCCAGTATCATCAAGTCAAAGGGGGTTTTTTGCTTGGCCTCCTCTTCGCGAAGGGTAAATCGGGGCTCCATCGGATCTTCCGATGTGTAGGAAGAAAACGGTACTAAATCGTCCAGACTTTCTTCTTCGCCGGGCGCTTGCTCCTTGATTCCCAGTTCGTCGAGCAACGCGTGCAATAAAGGCTGATCACGCGGCTCTATTCTCATGGGCCCGAATTCAGCACGAAAATATTCAATCCTGGATAGCTTTTCAACATCTTCGCCATCTTTTTCTATTGAGTGTCTTTCGGTGGGGCCTCGATAGGGAGACTGCTTGCTACCTTGTGCTTCAAGAGGGTCAGGTTTTCCACTGGTGAAATCCCAGTTGCAGGGGTCCCACGTATCGTCGAACCCGATAGCTTCTCCATTCTTCTCATCAGTTCTCAGCAAGGACCAGGTTTCTATACGGCCGCCAAACCGCTTCGAAGCTTCGAGCAGGAGAATACTGTTGATGTTGAGCAATTCACGCTGCTTGATCAGCTCGTGGCAACAATACAATCCTGCAATTCCACCACCAACAATCACAACGTCATAGGGCTCAGCGATCCGCTTGCCGGTCTTATCATTTGACATCTATCTCGCTCTCCAGATATTGCAGCTCTTCCAGCGAATAGCGGTAACCGGGATCCAGCATCAACGCGGCACGAAAATAACGCACCGCTTCCGGCAGCCTTCCCAGATAGCGTAGGCAGACTCCCTTGTTGTGATGTACCACCGCCCGATTATCGTCGATCGCCAGCGAGGCATCATACAGTGGCAACGCTTCCACATAGCGACCTACATCGAACAAGACATTTGCCCATTCATTGAGCGCCGGCGCATATTCCGGATCGAGGCCGAGCGCAACGCGGAAGGCCGAGATCGCGGCGTGCGGTTCGCCAAGGTCGCGGCGAACCAAGCCTATGTTACCCCAGTGCATCGGATTCCAGGGCGCCAGGCGTAATGCCGCGCTGAAATGGGCAAGGGCGGTTGAAAAATCCTGGCGGGACCAGGCTACATTGCCTAATCCACGCCAGACATCGGCGCAATCCGGTTGTTTCCTGGCGTGTTCCTGAAAGAACAGCTCGGCTTCTCCGAGCTTTCCGCCCCGCCATGCCTCGTAGCCTGGCAAAAGCGCCGGATCATCAGGGGACCAATCATTCCATTGCATGGCGTTCAGATTGCCTTCAGGTCGTCCAGAAGTCACTCCCGGTTGCTGATCGGTAGCAACCCGCCAGCATCGTCATGTGTTCCCCTGCAGCCAGTGCGGGCCGCAGGTGCGCCTGCTCGGCGCCGTTCAGGATGACAATCCGGTTCGACAATCCGGTGATGCGCAGCAATAGGCCGCTTGCTGCGTTGTCGCCGCGGAAGACATGCAGTTGAAGCCCTGCCGACGGTTGAACACCGGGCATCCAGGCGGTCTGAAGATAGACCAGCAGAGCAATCCGGCAGGCTTCCTTTTTGTCGCAATGCTCGCCCATGTGCTGGCCGGGACCATCGTAGTAGGTATAGCAACTGGCACTCCAGGAGGGAGCAAGCCGCTGGCCGGTGACATGTTCCAGGCAGGCCAGCATGGATGCTGATGAGAGAAAGCTCCGTGCGTGCCGTCCGAGATGCGCACGGAGATTGTGCTGAGAGATTTCTCCCGGACATTGCTTTGCAATCAGGCTCCAGCTCGCATCCTGCCGCTGCGCGAGCGCCTCGTTCAGAAGATTTGCATGCGTATCATGGACGAGTGCAGGCGGACCCAGCACGGCCGCGCCACGATCAAGGAATTCCATGCGAAGCCGGGCAAGCGACGAGGGGTCAATATCCAGACCTGTTCCGGCATCGATTGCCGGGCTCAAAGCGAAAGTGTTCACAACAGGGCCTCCTCCCGGGCAAATTCTTCCAGCAGCATGGCGCCGATCGGTGTCGGTACAGCATGTTTGCGCAATGTAATACCGGCCTGGATCACATTCCGTTTTTGCCGCTCATAAATCGCGCCGGAGACCCTCGCATCGGGAAACCGCATCTCCAGCCGACGATGATAGCGGCAAACATTGAGAAAAGCATGCACACCATCCACGAGCCCTCGCAACGGACGCAAATCCGGCCGCCAGGGGGAGACGAAACCGATGGCTTCCGCATCTGGATCACGCGCGCGGGCAATCGCATCGTAAAGCCGGAAAATATTCATTCTGATATGGCTCGATTCATGGCACAGCAAATCGCCAATGCGTTCGATGTCATCGGCGCTCATAAATATGGTTCCCGGCAGCTCCGGCGGGCTGTGACTGCGCGAGTGCCCGCGTTGCTTCAGAATACACAGCGCCTTGACGTGGCGAGTGAGGCCATGGAAGGCGAGCGGCCAGATCTGGCTGAGAAGGCCCAGCGCTGCTTCGATACGCCCGCTTCCCAGGTCAATCTCGTCATCCATCGCAGGCCCGAAAGAGGATAGCAGGGGGCCAACTTCAGCGACCCTGTTGAGCACGGGAAATCCCCCAACACGGGGCAGGGCCGCGAGGCGGGGATGACTGAAGCCCGCCGGCAATCCGCTTCCGTTATTGACAAGCGTCAGGCTCAATCCATCGCTCCAGACGAAATGAGTCTTGCCTTCATTTTCCGCCACAGCCAGCGTAACGCCTGGCGCATCATTGGACAGCATGGCATGGACGTGCGGCAGGTACAGTGGCCCTGCCGAGAAGAGGCAGGGGGGGAAAATAAAAGTGATATTACGTACGTCGGGATGGTGAATAAAATGCCGCACCCCGGATAATATCTGTCTTGCGCCGGGATTGCCGGGGTTGTCCGGTTCCGCCTTCGGGGTGGTGTCTATTTCCGCCAGGGGGTTGGAAAATAGCCGGGCGCGGCTATCGGCAGACAAGCTTTCAAGAGTGGTGACAAGACGCTGCGCGAGCGGATGCTCGTTTTTGTCCATTGTGCCCATCGCCACGTAGATCTGGCTCCGCAAGCGTGCTGAACGGGCCAGCGCGGAGAACCCGAACAATATGTCAACGGTTTTGCCGGGTTCAGCCGGGTAACACAGGCCCGCACAGTCCGTCAGTACATGCTTCGGCAGTCCTTCCCGCAGTACTTCCTTTAGACCGGCGTCATCGAGCTTCACACCGCTACCGCCTGGTATTTTATGGATGCAAAGTCGCGCGAAAAGCGTTCACCCTCGTTATTGAAATAATTGCAGGTGTTCAGGTGATCGAACGCGATTTCGTCGAAGGATAGCCAGCGCATCAAATAGGGGTAAAGCGTTTTGTAAAAGGAGCACTCGGGAGTGCGGTGCCGGACTGTGCCGTAACGCTCCCAGGCCTGCGCGGAACAACCGGACTGGCATAGCTGCTGATAGGAGCAGGTACTGCACCCTTCAAGATCAGCCGGGCGGCGTTCGCGAATTTGCTGCATGACGGCATTATGCCGGGACGGTTGTGACAGGCTCTCCAAGCCGGCATCGAAAATGTTTCCCAGCTTGAGTCCGGGTGATTGCGTGGCACGGCCGCAGGGATAAATATCGCCATTGGCGGCAACGGCCTGGAAAGTATCCCCCGCCCCGCAGTGAGTTCGCATGCAGCGCGTTCTGCGTTGCTTGCTGGTGAGAAAGTCGCACATGCTGCGGACGTTGTCCTCCAGCAATGGCAATCTTTGCGCCACTACGTGATTCATCAGGTCTTTGATAAAATCAATAATCTGATCCTGGCTCAAGCCAACCTTATTCCAGTTCTTGCGCGCATCGCCCAGGTAGGCCACGGGATTTAGCCGGAAGCCATGGATACCAAGATTAAGCATGGTGGCGGCCAGGGCCGCCGGGTCATCCGCATTGGACCGGTTCAGCACCACCAGGCCACCGAAGGGTACCTCGAACCGGTGAAGCAAGTCGATTCCCTTGGCAATCTTGCTGAATGACTCCTTGCCGTTGACCTGAGGGCGGCTCAAATTCTGCTGTTGTGCGCCTCCATCGAGGGAGATTCCTACCCGGATATCCTCTTCCTTCAACCAGCGGACTCGTTCCTCATTCAGTAAGGTGGCATTGGTTTGCGTACTAAGAAATAGTCTCCGGTTGCCTCGTAATGGATGATTACGAATGTATGCCACGGTTTCCTTCATGAGTTCATATTTCAGGAACGGTTCACCGCCGGCAAACTCGAAAGCCAGTGTGTCGCTCTCGCGCATGGCAAATGCAAGATCCACAGTTTTTCGAGCAGTATCCCGATCCATGGCCGGCATGGATGAGTTGGCTCCCGCCAGGCAATAGGGACAGGCAAGATTGCATTTCTCGGTAATGAGCAATTCGATCAGGTTTCCCTCGTCGTAATTGGGGCCGTCCGCGAACATCCGCCGGTCCACGGCAGCGTGTCCATTAAGCGTCAGCAGACCGCGCCGATAGAGTTGCGCGGCAAAGTCGAGGGCATTGTCTGGACCGTATTGCAATAGATTATGGCGTAACCAGCCAAATGGCTTTTCATCCAGTTGCCGAAACCATTTTGACTCGCCGGCACTGAGAAATGCCCACGCCGCATTCTCAGGGTGAATGGCAAGTGTCTCGCCCATGATATCCTCCAGGACGACGCCCCCCGTGCCCAGCACCGTTTGATCGCTTAAGCTGATCGTGCCGAAAGGTTCGTAGTGCTTGCCATGAGCCTCCACCAAATACGTACTTTCGGCGCTTTCTCTGTAGGGCCTGCTGAAATATTTCATATCGCGATCCTCCTAAGCAGTCTCATCAAGGCTGACATCCAGTAGCCGGCCTGGAACGTCGCTGCCTGCAATTTTCCAGCCTCCGTTCGTACCCGTCGTCAAACGGGACGAAGATACGATTTCATCGGTAAAAATGCTGTTCATACCGATAATCTGGACCCGTTCGGGATCATAGATCAAGCTTGTGCCAGTGTCCTCGCGCGTTACGCATCCACCGCGAAAAAGGCTGTAGCCATGATGGGGGATCACCAGCAGGGGAGATGCCAAATATTCCAATATCTCCTGTGCATCCGCCGGCCAATACTGCGCAAGCACGGCGAAATAGCGCCGGGCCAGATTTGCCGTGGCAGGACAATCCCACCGGCAGGGAAAATGCTGAATTATTTCCCACCCAAAATAGCGTGCAAAAATATTTGTGGTCCAGTTCAAGTTATGGATCTGTGGTGCCGCCTCCGATTCTGATTCCCTCAGGAGCATGAGACCGACATCCCCTTCGTGGTTCGAGGCGGCGATGGGCCAGCGGTTTTCGAACGCGTTGCAGCAGCAAGACGGATAACCGAGTAATCTTCCCAGGAAGCTTTCCCATCCAAAAAGCTGGCATAGCCAGGCCATCAGCACGGTTTGTTCGTCGGGAGCAACCAGCAATCCACGCCATGCACCAGAACCGGCACGTGCACCGGTTACCTCGGTCATGCGATTACTATAGCCACCCTTGCATGAATCGTGTTGCGGCAGGAATTCATGCGGGCCAAGCAGCGTGAAGAAGCCGCGCGCCCGCATCCAGGTTGCCAAGGCGGTCAGGTTTTGCTCGCTGCCATGGATCAGCACCAGAGGCTTGGCCCCCGCAAGTAAAAGACGCAGCTGCGTTTGCCGCAACAGCGCTTTATCCGGCTCAGTTCGCCACGCTATCGGACCCAGAAGGCTCGCGTCATCGATACTGACCGACACTGCGCTCATAGGGGGAGGCAGCGACGCCGGCACGACATCGGATTCCCACTGCCACTCGCGCAGCGCCGTCGCAGGATCGCTTTCCAGTAACCGGCGCAGTTTCTCGTCTCGGCAAGCCGCCTCGACAAAAGCGCGCAGCGACCGGACGGCGCGGCCTGACCAGGCCGCGCCGTCAACCGACATGGACCCGCATATGATTCATCGGGTTGGCTAACGCGTAATGTGGAAGCCGCGCACGTGCAAATCCACCGGGCCGGCTGCCGGAATGGCAACTTGGCCTCCGTCCGGTAGGGTGACGTTGATGAGACCAGCGCCCACGTTAACCCTGGGATCGAAATTGGCATGTCCCCCACCATTGACGAATCCCGGAGGGCCGGAATTCACGTGCGAGCCGGCTCTGCCAAGGTCGCCGACATTCACGCGGTTGCCAATGCCTCTGGCCGGGTCGAAATTGGCATGACCGCCACCGTTGACGAATCCCGGAGGGCCGGAGTTTACATGGACACCCGCTCTGCCGAGATTGCCGACATTCAAGCGGTTGCCAATGCCTCTGGCCGGGTCGAAATTGGCATGACCGCCACCGTTGACGAATCCTGGAGGGCCGGAGTTTACATGGACACCCGCTCTGCCGAGATCACCGACATTCACGCGGTCGCCAACGCCTCTGGCCGGGTCGAAATTGGCATGGCCACCGCCGTTGACAAATCCTGGCGGTCCGGAATTCACGTGGCTGCCGGCAGCGCCTATATTACCCAGATTGCCTAAGCGGGATGCGATAGCTCTGTTGGTCTCAGCCGCAATAATGGAATTCAGATCGCCGATCGTAAGATCGGCCAGTCTGGCGTTTGCAGCCAGCGCACGAGGTTGGGGCGCTCCCGCTGCCTGTGGATCAATTTCCGGGGCGGGTGCTGGAGAATCCTCTGGTTTCTGTTCATCAGACATTATTAACTCCTTTTTATGGGAAGTGGTAGCGATAATTCAAGGGAATTGAAAGATGTGATACAGGCTGGATTGAAGACTTGAGGATGTTTATTCTTGAGGGAATAAACGCATGTTCCATCTCCCGGGACATGTGCTTCTTTCCAACATTTTAAAATTAGTATAGGAGATTGTCATTGTCAAGGTGCTTGGTAAAATTTTTTTATGCCACAAAATTGCAACAAAGCGGTGGCATGTCGATTCAATAGACGCGGCGTAGATCGGTTAGCGAAGCGTAACTCGACAAAGCCTGCGCCTATGGAAATGGTGAAGGATGAAAATTAATGAATCGGATTGACCCCGTCAGCTCGCGTTATGCTGACGAGATAACTCGCTCATCTTGTCCGGGCTAATTTCTGTCCAGCCTCCGATACTGAACCGCTTCCGCGATATGCGTACTGACTATACCATCGCTTACCGCCAGATCGGCGATGGTACGTGCCACTTTCAGTACGCGATGATAAGCCCGCGCGGAAAAATTCAAGCGGCTGATGGCTTGTTTGAGCAAGTTCTCTCCCAAATGCGCTAGTGTACTAAGATGCCTATGAATAAAGGATCTGGGCGTACATGGTGGTTTTGCTCTACAAGTATCTATACAAAATTGATTCCTTATCGTTCCATACGCGGAACCTTTCTGGCCGCCAGGACGTCCAGAATCTCGCCTAACAAAACTTTTGCCAATGCCTCATGCGCCAGTACCTGATTTCCCAGCTGCGTAGTATTTGGTATGAACTCATATGTGACTGTAATTAGTCCGCGTTCAATGGTGTACGTTCCAGAGTATAAAACGCCGTCCCTTTCTAACTCGACAGAATACTCGCGGGGCTGTTTTTTCATTTGGGGAACCTGTGATTAAATAGGGCCTTCATGCTATCCACTGCTGATCTTTATATCAACGATGAAAAGACATCATGAGCGAAAATATTCTACGGAAAATAGGAGGGCAATATATCGCGGAGGCACTTAACACGCTGCCGGACGCTGAGAGATCGAAAGAAGATTTTACCGAAACCGTGATCAAGTTGCCGGTATTTGGCCATGTGCGATTTAAATGCCAGCGCATGACTGGAAGGCAGGGGAAATATCGCTATCGATTCTGGACGGCTATTGAGGCGTTTAAAGTGGAGTGAGGGCGGGGCTTCCCTAGCTAGTGAGCAAATAAAAAACCCGCTTCGGCGGGTTTTTTATTGTTAAATTGTTTCTGCTGGTAGTTGTATTTTTAATTAAGAATCAGTTACTTGAGCCGCCACCAATTGATGTAATAATAAATTTCATGTGCTCTCCTTAGACCAATAATTAGTGAATTACACTATTTATCTTACTGCCTACCGCTCTATCTTATAAATCACTCTACATAGTGTTTCTCTTGTCACATACTATTTATAGCACAAAATGAGATATCAATCCAGATACTATATTAAGGTACTACAGAGGGGTTAACGGAATCTTCTGTCGTTACTTGAGGAATTTTTTGAACTTTAGGGCTCCACCAAAAAACAATAGACTGATGAGGAAAAATCCCGTGTTTTAATTCCCAAACATGAAATGTGCCGTTAGGATAAGGCTCATGAGAAATCACACAGGAATGATTGGCTTTTGCATCAATTTCTAGCGATTCTGGTGCGGATACACGAAAGATTATCCCATCAGAAGGTATTCTTGAGGCCCACACTTCCATATCTGTCTGCAATTTTACTGACGATGCCTGAATAACACAATGTACGCTCTCCAACGGTTTTATAGGGATAGAGGTTGTTATCCCAACGTGAGTCGCATCATCTATTCGAATTTCATCTAATTCATCCGGTGTAAGGAACTTTTCCCCAAGCTTTACTGAGTGGATTATTACGCACTCATGCATACTTTTATCAACAGGCTTCTCTAGGAACATCTCTATCATCGCTTGCGCAGGGTTGTCACTAATGTTTTGCAAATCGTATCTTGCCGTAATCGCACAACTAAAATATTTAGACCTCTTCTCCTCATATTCGTTTTCTTTAAATGCTCGGACCGAAGGCGACAATATGTTTAGGTGATAATCGATCTCGTATCCTTTTCGAAATATATTCTTTGACAATAGGCAGCGTTCTACTTCGTGGAAAACGGTTGGCGGAATATGTCGACCATAAATCGCGTGGAAAAGATCAGTTTTAATTAGATCAATTTGATGCTTAGCGGCGCGCTGATGTTTGGCTCTAGTAAACTTTTCAATCGTTACAATAATGACCAGCGCCACCACTCCAGCAACCCCGAGTTCCGCAATAAATAACAAAAATAAGTGTCTGAAAAATGAGTCATCATCCGTTTTCCCTTCCCATACCGTATGAAGATAAACACTTAGAAATATACAGCCCGCCGAGATGAGTCCGATAATTACATACAGATAGCTCTCGACCTTATTATCGTTCGAATCTTCCATTATTTTCACTCTATGTAATAAGTTGTCAATTGACTGCTGCAATCGGTGCTATCAAATGGTTCCCGTTATTATACGGATCGACTCTAACTGCTCAGTTTACGCAGTCCACGCGATTGTACCGAAATTAGCAATATTAAATACTCACTTGAGGTACACCAGAGAATCAGTATGGGTATTAGGCGCATCTGCCATATTTCAATTTTCTATTTTGGGGATGTGAGAAAAAGACTTAGCACACGGTACCCAGTCGTAATGCTTTGGACTTTGGATGGCGGGGCTCAAGCGCCATTTGCTGAATCTTGATTCTTTGGCCGATTTCAAGATGCGCCACCTACCGCCCTGGATTGAGGAAAGACGCGCCTCTACGGCGGCCTTTGGCACCTGCCATTTGAATTCTTTTGAAATATGGGATTTTTTGTCTGCGTGGGATAGCACAAGGTGTCCAAGGAGATACGCTCCAGACTTTGAAGGCGCCCCATGTGAAAAACCCCCAGCCTTTTGAGCTGAGGGTTCTGCCTACCACGCAACTAAGAGTTGGATTGCTGCAGGCTGTTGGGGTTTCCGCACTGGCCAACTGATCGGGCGCACTTACTGATACACGCCTATGGAAATTCATTAGCTGCTCGCGAACTTCATCAACTTGATAGCGCGGAAATCACGCATACCGCCACCCACACGCCGGGTGCTGTAAAACAGTACGTGAGGCTTGGCAGTGAACGGATCGCGCAACATTGACGAGCTGCGGTCAACAATCACATACCCACGCTTGAAATCCCCGAAGGCGATAGAGAGACTGTCAGATGCAATATCCGGCATGTTTTCATCTTCATGTACGGGGTAGCCAAGCAGCGTCGGGAGTTGGCCGGCTTCTAAACCTTGCTTCCAGATATAGTCCCCAGTCGTGTTTTTGAAAGTGCGGACTTGCTCCAGCGTATTGGTGTTCATCGTCCAGGCCGCATTGATGCGATAGCGGGGTTTCAGCGAATGCACCAGCTTGATGAGCTTATCCGAGGGATTAGAAGCGGCGAACGCTCCAGCACCACCAGAGGCGACATATTGAAGCGCTGATTCCGAGCGGGTACCGTCCGCGGTGCTTGCGATGTCATAGGTCAGAATGCCCTTCGGCTTATTGACGCCATTCCCATTGATGAACGATATGCCTTCACCCTCTCCGAATGCTTCAGCAAGTTCATCAACGAGCCATTCTTCCAGACCGAAGTTATTATCATCTAGCAGATTCTGGGTAATTGCCGGGCTGGCGTATATCTCGCCCATTGCAGGGGTAAGCATCCTGAAGCCAGGGCTACCCGTCTCTGGCCGATCGGTCTTTTCACCTACCCATGAATAAGCCGTCCCGCCGACGCTGTGCAACATGGAAAAGTTGCCAGTTTTGACCGGCACAACCCGTGCAAGCTGGCGCATCGGGGAGAGCTCGCGCAGTGCCTTCGAAATAGTAGTGTCGATTTCTTCCGGAACAAGATAACCGCCGTTCGGGTCGTCATTCGTCGCCATTCCCTTTAATTCCAGGTCGCGCTCTTTTCCGGAACGCATGTAACCTAGAAACGCCTGCTTGTGTTCTCTGGATTCCAGCGTGGTCCCGCCATCGTCATAGGATGCTCCGGGCCGCCCCGCTTTCTTGGCGAAGTTGTTAAGTTCACTCTCAAGGTTTTTAATGCGCTCGCTTTGAGCATTCTTGAACTCGAGGAACGACTCCCCTTGCTTCTCCATCAAATCTTTTATTTCACTGAAATCACCCATCTGATAAACTCCTTGTAAATGTCATCGTATTACTCAGTAAATTCTGAGTATGTTATAGTTTACAAAGAGTTATTCCCTATTTAGGCGTAACGGGGAATTATTTATTTTGAGTTATTTTGCACCAGCTCAATGTGTTTCGGATGGTTTTGAATGTCAGCGGCTGCCGGCCATTGCGGGGGTGGTGAAATACCAGAGTTTCCCAGATCCTGTCTACCTTCTCGACAGGGCTTGCAGTAATACCGTACATATCCCGGCGAGCGGCCTCGAGCTCCAATTCTTCTAACAGCCTGCCGAAGGTTACCGGGCCGTCAATTTTCTGAATCAACTTTAAAAGATACGCTTTCAAGGGGCCGGGTCGGCGCCCCTTATTCTGTTGCTGCTGGAATGACAAGCCCAGGTTGACCAATCCAATAATCTGATCTCTTTCCGGGCCCGGTGGTAATGAGGTCTCAATGTAGCGGGATATACTCACCTTCCGTTGTCCAAGTCAGCGACTTTCATCTTGGACTTCATGCGCGAGAATCCCATTTCCCTAAGCTCTTTCTCGATCTTCCTTTTCCTCAGCGCATCGCTGCGCTTGGCACCCTTGATCATGGAAGAAAAGAAAGTCCGGCCAAGTCCGTTTAATTTACCCATCGCTCGCTCTCCTCTCCTTTGCGGTACGCGAGCAGGCACCCGCCAATAACCTGCTTATCTTTATCGATCGCGTACAGTTCCATCCCTTTAGCATCAGCCTGCAAGATAAGTCTAGCCAGCCCTCCATTGACTATGTCATCAATATCTTTTGCAGCTTCCGGCCTGTTCTTGCGAATTGCGATCATCATTAAATCTATGACCTGTTGATAAACGCCGGTCGCATTCTCAAGGGTATTCATAATTTCTTCGTCTAGCTCTGGATTACTCATTTATTTTCCTTTTTTTACTTAAATTGTTACGGTTTATGAAGGGAATGGTAGCAGCACGGTCTGGAGCGGAGTGCTGTGAAGACCTAAGGCCCGGTGTCATGCCGCCTTCCTTTGCTGCTCGCCAGGATGTGCTTGGCTGCATTCTTTCCCTTCCGGTAAGGGGTTAGCCTCAGTGCTGAATTGCTCGATTACCTGGAGCAAGGCAATTCCATCGTAATTCGCCTTTGGGATTTCCATATCGAACGTTGCAAGCTCGCGTATGCCTACCGTTAGCAGTACGGGGTCGGTGGTAGCGTCATCCACCAATACCGCATACTTGAGCGTCGGGTTATTGCTGAGCATTCCCAATACACGCTGCTGTCTGCCTTCTTCCTTTAGCTCATCGGTTTCGTCCTTCCAAGGGTTTGTGACACTGACAGTGGCGACATTCGCGACAGTTCCGTCCTCTTCCGTAACAAATATATTTTCTGATATATCCCCTGGAATGTTCCCCTCAAAAGGTTCAAAAGGTGCTTTTGAGGGTTTTGAAGGTTCTATCTCAGGGGTATATAGATAATTTTTTTCTTTTTCGAACTGCTTCAGTCTTGCAAGGTATGCGCTCATACTGCCCCCTTGATCCAGTGGTAATGCGTTGTTGGTCGTCCGCCTGTGGTTATCTCTTCTTCGGTTAGGTGGTGGTATTCCAGCAGCAGATTGATTGCGGATTGCGTCTTGCTCGGGTTCTCTAGCCCTGCCCAGCCCTTCTGGGAGATATCGCGGGCCTTGAACGGATTCGGCAACTTACCGCCGGCCAATCGCTTGAGAAGCGTTTTTGCTGCATCTATATCCGGTCGGGTGGCGTAGCTGTATATTCGTTGCGCGTGGCTTTCAAGGTACTCACTGAACGCGATAGCGCGAAGCAGAGCCGCTTCCGTCACAGCGCCATGCTTCGTATCGCATAAATGATTTATAAGCGCCAGTGAGGGGACTAGCTTTCGATATTTCGATAGATGCGACACGATAGCCGGATGCTCTTCGCCCGACCTTAATCTGTGTTCCAGTGCTGAACGCCATTCTGAAAACAGTATTTGCGCCTCATTGTCGAAGCGGAGGAATGGAACATTGCCGTACAGATCATCTTCCGCACCGATCTCGGTTGGGTTTAAGTTGTCCAGTCTTTCGGCAACCATGTTCACCGTCTCCCGCGCCGTGCTGTTTGGATAACGGTCTACTTCTTTCCAGTTGGGGGAAATGTCGGGATACACTACCAATCCAAAACGCTGCAGCAGTCCGTCCGCCCCCGCACCGCCGCCGGTCGCCTGGCGTACATATTCCGCTAATACGCCAGGTTGTATGCCGCCAATAATCGATAGGCACAGGGCCTCAATATGCAATCCCTTGCCGCGCATGATCCGGTCAAAGGTGTAGGGGGCATCTCCATCAGCAGCAGTGAGGTAAAACGATCTCGCAACCTCTTGGCCGCTTGCATCAAGCTGTTTCAGCAATCCTACTATCTCGTCGGCTTCGACTAGCAAGCCGTTCGGATTCTCCATCAACAATTCACCCAGGGCCTCATAGCTGGCGTTATTGGTAATGTAGCGTTTCAGGATAGGCGCAGCGTCTGGCTCACTGGATTGCAGCAATTTCGAAACATCGGCGGTGTCACTCTTTTTTAACGATTCACGCGCCTTTGTTTTGTTTACCGACTGTTGGAGCTTGGCAAGTTCAGTTTGTGTGTCGTATTCTGCTTTGGCCTTATTGAAGACATCGAAAGCCGTTGCCTGTAGTTTCTTAATTGGAGATAACGCTGATTTTAATGTGGGACTTTTCATCACGCCGGAATTTCCCACAACAGCTCCCCAGAGATTAGGGATCACTGTCCAATCGTTATTGCGCATGGGTCGTATGCCAACCTTGCGGCCGGTAATTGTAGACATCATCACCATTACGCCCACCGCCGCGAAGTCTGGGGGGCACTGCATCCGTTCGGAAATATCCCGCACATAATCGCGTAGCGCATCCGGCAGATAGGAATAGTCGAATGGCGACACACCAGGAAGCGTGGGAAGTGGCTCGGGCCGAGGAATCTTTATCTCGATTGGTGGTTTCGTTATAGCTATGAAAGCGGCTTGTGCTTCAGGGGTTGTGTCCCTTGCTTGCAGCGCGCTTATCATGCGGCCTCCGCTATTTGAATGTCCTGGTAGGGCTTTATGAGCACTGCGGCGTTACCCGTATCCACCAGATCAAGCGCAAAGATCGCAAGGCAGGAGGGATTGATTTCAAGAATTGCATCGACAACATCTCTTACGCGGTGCGCGTCTTTGCGACGGTAAACGATTTGAACCGCGAGGCCGGCCAGATAATTAAAATTCAGTTGGCCTGCTGGTGTGTCATCGGCGATTACGATGCGCGGGTAAGCTTTCGCCAGATTCCAATCGAATGTAACCATGACTCTGTTACTTGGGATTTTTCTTGCTTGCCGCATTTCCATAAACTGCTTGCCATAAGCGGGCATTCTTCGTTTATAATTCTGGTTGAGTTTTGTTTCAAATGACGCCCTGGTTCCCGCCGGGGCGTTTTCTTTTATAGGGTTCATCAAGCCCCCTTCGCTGATTTTGATTCCAGATAAGCATTCACTTCGCTTGTTTTCCAGGCAGTAATTCGCGCGGACAATCTGTATGGTTTTGGAAACCCTTCCTCTTCTTTCGCCTTGCGCCATAAAGTCGCATGTGAAAATGGAAACTTATCTCGTAAGAGCGCTTTCTCACGCATGTAGTCTGGTTCTTTTAATTTCATACTTTCTCCTGTACTGAGGTTTGATACTGATTATTCATATATGTCACTGTCGTTAGTTGTGGGATTAAGTGAGATTACTGGATACAACAGCCGCAATTAGATCAATTAATACAGGGGAGTAATAGGCGCAGTTAGCGCGGCAAAGAGGGCGCGGCTCACTCTTAAAAATACGCGAACCCTTTATCTGTATTGGGTTTGATGGGCGCGGGGAACTCATTTGCGCGGACCACTTGGTAACCCGTCCGCGCGGAGGATCGTTGCCATTATTTGTGCGGTTCGAGAAGATACCCCTTCCTCCTTCAAAAATGACTCAACCTGATCATTTGTGGGCGCGGTTGCCGGGTCGGAAGGGTCGTAGAGTTTCCAAAACTTATTTGCTGCCAGCGCCATTTTTTTTAGCAACTCGGTTTCATGATTTCCCCATGGCCAGCGATCGGCACGAATATCTGTTGAGATCGGTTCCTTTCCTAAATTCGCAAGCAAACGTTTCCGATCCTCCTCATGCAAATACTCAGCATAGAGATGAACGAACTCAGGCAATTCCGCTTTCATGGCGCTAAGCTTTTGTCTTGCGTTATTCCGGGTCTCCTCATCCTCGAATAGCTCGAGCGAAGCCTCAATGGCGCCACAGAGCCCCAGCCGCATTAATACATCGCTCGCCGCGCGCTGTCTCATAGTCATTTCCGGACGGGAAGAAAACAGCAAGTCCTTACCGAGCTCATAGTCGAGTTTGCAACTCTCGGCGCTATAAGACGGAAGGGAGCCGTAATAACCCTCCTTTACAAATTGATGAAGATCATGTAACACCGCACTCCGTAATCGCAAAAAATCCCAACTTTCCATGAGCACTCCCTCAAGTGCCTTCAATAAGATGTCACCCCAGGCGGTGAAGGTTTCCGCTTTTCGCTTGGCCGAGCTAGGGGTGACGTGAAACCGTGACGGCTATTCTAGGTTATTCAATGTCGCAGCCTTGCCGATCGCCAGTGTGGTTGCCATAAATGCAGAAAAGTCCGGATTTTTATCCCTGAACTTACTTTCTATCTTGGCAATTTCTCGCCCTCTTGTCTCTTTATTAAAATAGACGCGCCCTTCCTGAAGAAGTTGAGTAAGACGCTCGACAACGGTATCAAACTCATCCACGATCTCTTGAGAGAAATAATATCCACCGCTGTACCCGAAGCCCCTAGTGAGCTTGTCACGCATTACTGACATCATGCAATCAAGAGAACGGACCTGATCTTCCACGTATGCTTTATGATCCGCGGGGATACAGGCAATACCATCATCCCTGTCTTTATGAGCCTTCTCGATTTCCTTCATTCGAGCTTCCCGTTCCCATTGCTCCTGCTGGCGCTGCCTCTCTTCTTTTTTTAATCTGACTGAAACATGGAATTTAGTTTTGCTTGCTCTGTGAATGTGGATGAGGCCGTCTTCCTCTTGCGCGCTCGTTGCCATTTTCCCAAAAGGTAAAAGCTTCATCTCGCCATCAATCATGCCCACTCTGGTGGCCGTTCTTGCGTTGCCATTAACCCCAGGAAGCCACTCTAACTTAACAAGCCCCGCCGAGACGAGCTCCGGCCCTGTGCCGCTATAAGATTTGCCGTGATGCCCGCTATAGGTCAGCAAACGTTGTGCTTCGATGGATTTATTTGAAACAGGTGTAGAATTGGCGTTAGCCATGATGCGTACCTCCGCTAAGGTTGCGTTGTGGTCAGGGGTGTCTGGTGTCTCAACCACCTTTCGCCCCGCTATTTCCTGAAGTCCGTCAGGTCACGGTGTTGCTCTTTCTCAGCGGCACTACATCCCCGCTCTGTGTCTGATTACAAAATTGGGCCCAGTCCTGCATCATTCTGGTGCGCTTGGTGAATAGATCGCCTCTGCGGTAAGCCGCCTCTACCTTATCCCCGATTGAATGCGCCAGGGCCATCTCAGCGACGTGTTGAGGGTATGCGGTAGACTCAGCCGCCCAATCCCGAAAGGTTGAACGAAACCCGTGAACGGTCACGTTGTCGAAACCCGCTCTGCGAATCACTTCATACAGGCGTCCATCGCCTAATGGCCGCCCTCGCTGTCCAGGAAAAATTAACTCGGTAGTTTTGTCCATCTGATCGAGTACGGCCATTGCTGCATCAGAAAGCGGTATGCGATGCTCTTTGCCGGCCTTCATGCGCTCTTCAGGGATAATCCATACCCGATTTTTAAGGCTAATCTCTCCCCAAGTAGCTAACCGAACCTCGCCTGAGCGACAAGCGGTCAAGATAGCTAATTCTAGGGCCTTGGCTGCGATTCCGTCCTGTTGCCTTAGTCTTAACATTAACTCTGCCATTTGCGTGTAACCTAGCGCAGCATGGTGCGTTGTCTTTTTCAGTTTGCTTGACTTCGGTAGCAGGTGATCCAATTTCCCTTTCCATCGAGCCGGATTCTCGCCTTCCCGGTATCCGCGCACTGTTGCCCAATCAATTATTGATTCCATCCGGCCACGCAGACTCTTCGCCGTTGCAACCTTCGTTGACCAGATCGGGTCCAGTACTCTCATGATTAAGGCGACATCGATTTCATTCACTGGCAGTTTGCCAATAATCGGACCGCAATAAGTCGCAATGGTATTTGTCCAGTTGACGACATGATTAGGGTCTTTCCAGCCGCTACGGTGGGAGGAAATATACTGATCAGCACATTCCTGAAAGGTAATGGTCAGCGCTTTGGCGTTTGCGGCATTGCGCGCATTGATGGGATTGACACCTGTAAGCCGGGTGCGCCGTGCCTCCAGGTTCTTTAGGCGAGCTTCAGTAAGGGTAATTTCCGGATAAGGGCCGAGCCCCATCCAATGAGCTTTACCTCGGAGTGTGAAGCGGTGTATCCAATGTTTGGATCCACCTTCAGTCACGCGAATATACAAGCCGCGCCCGTCGCCATACACGCCGGGCTTGCTCAGCCGCTTGACTGTAAGATCCGAGAATTTTTCTGTTGCGCCCATTTTGTAGCCATAGAGATGCTATACGTGCCACTCTACAACAACAATTGAGATTATGCAATACCTAGTGATACAGTGTGAAACCGTAAATAGCCTAAAAACAGCTTGTATAAAGGCTCTAAGATAGGATATGAAACTTTGTGATATTACCCTGACGCCTTTCTCTCCCAAAGTATCCGGCACGCAGTACTTGTCAATTTCCTTTACCGTTAGCCGTGCATTGGGCTTGCCCTGGCGTGTCAATTGCCGCTGATAGGCTGACTCGACCCGCTGCCTGATGGAACCACTTGATTCACTCTGACTCTGGCGCATGAGGTCTTCCTGGGGCGCGGCGGGCACTTCGATCTGTATATCGATGCGATCAAGCAGGGGGCCGGAGATTTTGCCGCGATAACGGGACACCTGATCGGAGGTACAGCGGCATTTCCCGCTGTAGTGTCCGAGGTAACCACAGGGACAGGGGTTCATCGCCGCGATCAACTGGAATCGGGCGGGAAAGTCCGCTTGGCGCGCTGCGCGCGATATGGTGATACGCCCCGATTCCAGCGGCTCACGTAGTACCTCCAGCACTTTACGGTCAAATTCAGGCAGTTCATCGAGAAACAGCACGCCATTCATTGCCAATGAGATCTCGCCAGGGCGCGGATTGCTGCCGCCACCGACCAGGGCAACGCCTGAGGCGGTATGATGTGGCGAACGGTAAGGGCGGCGTTTCCAGTGGGCAACGTTGAAGCCTCCGCTACTCAAGGATTGCATCGCGGCGGATTCAAGCGCCTCATCTTCGGTCATGGACGGCAGAATGCCGGGGAAACGTGCCGCCAGCATGGATTTACCCGTGCCGGGCGGACCCACCATCAGCATACTATGATTGCCGGCTGCTGCAATTTCCAGCGCGCGCTTTGCATGCGCCTGGCCTTTGACGTCCTCCATGCCAGGGTACTGAGTTACGCCGGTTTCCGGGTTGCCTTCCGCGCTTGCCCCATCATCTGCGATATAACGCGACAACAGCTCGCGTCCGGCAAGGTGTGCGCAAATCTGTAATAATGATGTTGCGGGATAGACTATTGCTGCCTTAACCAGAGCGGCCTCGGCGGCATTTTGTTGCGGTAGCACGAAACTGCGCCCCGAACGCGATGCCCCGTAAGTCATCGCCAATGCGCCGCGTATCGCGCGCAATTCTCCGGTCAGGGCGAGTTCGCCCGCCCATTCGTACTGATCAAGTTTATTCGAAGGAATTTGCCCCGTCGCCGCGAGTATGCCCAACGCGATAGGTAGATCAAAGCGCCCGCTTTCCTTGGGGAGATCGGCGGGGGCGAGGTTGACCGTAATACGCCGGGCGGGAAATTCGAATTGCGCGTTTTGCAGCGCTGCCCGCACCCTGTCTTTGCTTTCCTTGACTTCCGCTTCCGGCAACCCGACGATGGTGAAACTGGGCAAACCATTGGCGATGTGAGCTTCCACCGTAACCAGCGGCGACTCCATACCCGAGATAGCGCGGCTATAAAGAATAGCAAGCGGCATGCAAGAAATTCTCAGTCAGGAGAAAGTAGAATCAACACAAGTAGATGCGGGTTGTTGAAATCGCATAGAGGCATATTTTCTAGCGTTTTTGCATATCCTGCGTATTTCGATTATTCCGTTTCCGTCAGATCATCTAGCGTTTCTACTGGAGTATCCAGACTGTCTGATTTCGTGGGATTTTCCAGCCCGGCGATTCTCGCTTCCAGCATGGTCAATTTTTCGCGCGTGCGTTTTACGACTTCCTGCTGTACCTCGAATTCTTCACGCGTTACCAGATCCAGCCGGGTGAACATTCCCGACAGCATCACTCTCAGATTTTTCTCCACATCCTTCACAGGGCTCTGCGCCAGCAGATCATTGACTTTGGTTACGATTTCGTCCAATACTTTTTGATTGAGCATGATTTCCTCCATGATTGTCGCTCCGTCATCCGGCTGGATGAGGAGTGATGCATGCATGATAAAATCTCATACTTCTGGCATTTAGGCAAATCAGCGGATTATTATGGAACGCTTGCAACTTCTGGAAAACTGGATCAAGACGCAGTTTCCCGATAAAGACTTCACATTGTCACCGGCTTCCGCCGATGCGAGTTTCCGCCGTTATTTTCGTGCGACTTTCGACGATGGAACATTAGTCGTGATGGATGCACCTCCGCGATGGGAGGATTGCGTGCCCTTTGTGCATGTGGCCGAACTATTCGCCGCCGCCGGTGTGCATGTGCCCGCCGTATTGGCGCAGGATCTGACACAGGGTTTCCTGCTGCTTTCGGATCTTGAAAGTACCACTTACCTCCAGGCGCTGAATGGCGATCCCGATAACGCCGACCGCTTATATCGCGATGCGGTGGCGGCGCTCATTAAAATTCAGCTGGCGAGCCGCCCCGGCGTGTTGCCGGAATACGATGAAGCGTTATTGCTGAGAGAGCTGAATCTCTTCCCGGATTGGTATCTGGCGAAGCATTTGGGGGCGTCGCCTGGGCTAAACCAGAAAGTGGAACTCGATGCAATTTTCAAACAAATCATACAGAACAACCTTGCTCAGTCCAGAGTGTTCGTGCACCGCGACTACCACTCTCGTAATCTGATGGTTACGACTCCCAATCCCGGCATTGTTGATTTTCAGGACGCGGTTTATGGCCCCATCACCTACGATCTGGTGTCGCTATTCAAGGACGCCTATATCCGCTGGGACGAGGAACGTATCCTGGACTGGATAATACGCTACTGGGAGGAAGCACGAAAAGCGGGGTTGCCGGTGGCTGCCGATTTCGCTGATTTTTATCGCGATTTCGAATGGATGGGCGTACAGCGTCATATCAAGGTGTTGGGGATATTCGCGCGCCTGTATCACCGCGACGCCAAAGCGGGTTATCTCAGGGATATGCCATTGGTAATGGAATACTTGCGCAAGGCCTGTGAGCGCTACCGCGAACTTAATCCTTTGCTGACACTGCTGGATGGGCTGGAAAACAAACCGCCGGAAGCAAATGTTGGCTACACATTCTGAAATGGCACCGTTCAAGGCCATGATTCTGGCCGCGGGACGCGGCGATCGCATGCGTCCCCTGACTGATGCGCTGCCCAAGCCGTTGCTGCGCGCAGGGGGCAAGTCGTTGATTGAGTATCATCTGGAAAACCTCGCACGCGCGGGTTTTGTGGACGTGGTCATCAACCATGCTCATCTGGGCCAGATGATCGAGGCTGCGCTGGGTGATGGAGAACGATACGGTGTCGACATCCGTTATTCGCGCGAGCCGGCCGCCTTGGAAACCGCCGGCGGTATCGCCCAGGCGCTGACTATTTTGCAAGCTGGGTCGAGAAATACTGAGGGGGAGCAGCCATTCGTGACAGTGAACGCCGATATTTATTGCGAAATCGATTTTTCGATACTATTGCCGGTCCTGAGGCATATGCAAACCAATCCTGATGAGGATCTCGCGCATCTGGTGCTGGTGGATAACCCGGCCCAGCATATCAGTGGTGATTTTGGTCTCGATTCCGACAGAGTAACCCCTTCAGGGAAAGATAATCTTACTTTTAGCGGTATCGGCGTGTATCAGCCCAGATTGTTCAAGGATGTTGTGCCTGGCACGGTGGCAAAGCTCGCGCCGTTGCTGCGCCAGGCAATTGCGGCTGGAAAAATTAGCGGCCAATATTATCGAGGGAGATGGGTGGACGTGGGTACGCCGGAACGTTTGCACTTGCTTGATGTTCAACTGCGTGAAGGATGAGAAACGGATGAGAAACCTTCATACTTGCTTTGCGTTATCCTGCAAATACTGTAAAAATGATTAGTAATGATCCCAATTAAATCATTCCGCGAGCGCCGCCGGCATTTGGCATCCCGGATGCAAAAAGGTGTTGCCATCATTCCCACCGCACCGGAACAGGTGCGGAATCGCGATGCGTATTATCCCTATCGCTTCGACAGTTATTTCTATTACCTGACAGGTTTCCGCGAACCGGAAGCGGTACTGGTGATTGTGGCGGAGGCCAATGGGGAGATGTCCAGACAGATACTGTTCTGCCGCGACAAGGATCTGGAGCGGGAAATCTGGGACGGTTTCCGTTATGGCCCCGAGGCTGCGCGAAATACATTCGATTTCGATGAGGCCTACCCTATATGCAGGTTGGACGACATGCTGCCGGGGTTACTGGCAAACCAGACCACTGTGCATTACTCGTTGGGACACGATACAGCATGGGACACACGTGTAACCGGCTGGATCAATCAAGTACGGCAACAGACGCGGAGCGGAATCACCGCGCCCGCCGGAATTCATGATGTCCGTCCTCTGCTGGATGAGATGCGTCTATTCAAAAGCACGGAAGAACTTCAGGTCATGCGCCGCGCGGCCGAGATTTCCAGTGGCGCCCATCGCCGTGCAATGCGGGAAACCCGGCCCGGTATGAGCGAATATGAAGTGGAGGCCGGACTGCTGCATGAGTTCCGCCGTCATGGGGCGCAAGCACCCGCCTATACGTCTATCGTCGCAGGCGGCGCCAATGCCTGTGTATTGCACTATATCGAGAACAACGCTCCCCTGAATGCGGGTGATTTGTTACTGATCGACGCGGGCTGCGAGCTGGATGGCTATGCGTCCGACATCACGCGCACCTTCCCCGTGGATGGAAGATTCAGTCCGGCACAAAAGGATCTGTATCAACTGGTGCTGTCGGCGCAGGCGGCGGCGATAAGCGCGGTGCAGCCAGGCAGCCCCTGGGACGCGCCGCATGAAGCGGCGCTGCGGGTGCTGGTTCAGGGTTTTATTGATTTTGGTCTGTGCCATGGTAGTGTGGATACGGTCATACAGTCGGAAGACTATAAGCGTTTTTACATGCACCGTACCGGTCACTGGCTGGGGCTCGATGTGCACGACGCGGGTGAATACAAGCGCAATGGGGAATGGCGTCCACTGCAACCGGGAATGACCCTGACAGTGGAGCCGGGTTGCTACGTCCGCCCCGCGGATAACGTGCCCCGGCATTTCTGGAATATCGGCGTGCGTATCGAAGACGATGTGGTGGTAACAGAAACCGGATGCGAAGTATTGACGTTGGCTGCCCCCAAGACAGTGGTGGAGATTGAAGAATTGATGCAAGAACGGAAAGATCAGTAGTCCAACTGCCGGATTCAGGATAATGGACGAAGACAGGAAAATAGTCATAAGACGCATCATCCGGAATGAGAAAACGGGCATGCCGGAAGAGGAGATCGTGCATGTTTCCCCCGGCAGTCGATGGGCAGCTTACCTGCTCCTTATTCCTGTATTGATTGTCATGGCCGTTTTGGGCGTTTTCTTCTTTACCGCTTTTCTTGCCTTATTCGCTGTTGCCGCCGCTGGTATTTCATTTCGACTGTGGTGGCTACGCCGGAAATTACGTAAAGCCAGGGAAGCGGAAGAGGGAGAATATGTCGTGATCGAGGACGCTGAAATCGTCGAAGAACGAACGGACAAGCCACCCACTAAATAAGACACACATGTACGAGATATGACCCGAGAAAAGACTACCCTGAAGCACGAATACGATCTGATCATCATCGGGGGCGGTCCGGTAGGCATGGCACTGGCACTGGCATTGCGCGGTGGTGGCGTGTCCGTGCTGCTGCTGGAAGCACGTGGATTACCCGAGAAAACGGAAGACTCTCGTCCTCTGGCGCTGTCTCACGGCAGCCGGCTCATCCTGGAACGGCTGGGCGTATGGAAGCCGTTACCGGATGTCACGCCCATTATGACCATTCATATCTCCAATCGCGGGGGGTTTGGCCGAACCGTCATGACCGCCGACGATATCGGTGTGCCGGCATTGGGTTATGTCATAAATCACCATGATGTATTCCGGTCCATGCATAAGGCACTGAAAAAGTGCGATGTTGACTACCTGACCGGGGCGCAGGTAACGCGGCTGGAGGCCAGCCTCGAATCCGGGCAAATTGAATTTCAGCATGACGGAGTGATGAAAAAAGCCACCGCCCGGCTGCTGGTGCTGGCGGATGGCGGCCGCCTGACCGCGCAAATTGAAGGCGTGACCCAGCATGTGCATGACTACCAGCAATGGGCGGTTGTTGCACGTATCAAAAGTGAGTGTTCTCCGAAAATAACCGGCCGTGGCGGGAGTGAATTCACGCGTTCTCCCGCTCAGGCAGGTGTGGCCTATGAACGTTTCACCCCGGACGGCCCGGTGGCGCTACTGCCTTCGGGCGACTACTTTGCCCTGGTGTGGACTGTTTCTCCCTCAGCGGCCCAGGAGATTCTCGCTCTGGATGACGCGGCATTTCTTGTTCGGCTGCATAATCATTTCGGCGATCGTCTCGGCAAGCTCGTTGAGGCCGGGAAACGTTCCGGTTTTCCTCTTACGCTCAAATATGCCACTCCGGTCACGGCTTGCCGTACGGTATTGATTGGCAATGCGGCGCAAACGCTACATCCGGTTGCGGGACAAGGTTTTAATCTGGGTTTGCGTGATGCCTGGGAACTGGCTGACGAAGTTATCGCAGCTCCCGCTGAGACAGGGACTCCCGCAATGCTTGCAAGATATCGTCATAGGCGCCGGATGGACAGTAGCACCGGGCGAGTATTCACTGATTCCCTGGTGAAACTTTTTTCCAATGACGATTTTGTATTGGGAAGCATGCGTGGCATGGGGCTAAGCGCGCTGGATTGCCTTCCGCAGGCCAAGCGTTTTGTCGCCCGTCGCATGATGTTTGGTGCAAGAGGTTGAATCCGCTCCCCCCAAAGCGATATGGGCTACAGCAAATATGAGCTGGTGTCACCTGTAAAATCTTACATCTATCCGATGTCATCGCGTAACGATACGCTATCGTGCAATGATCGATAACTGCCAGCGCTACGCGAATTTCAATAGCCTGTTAAAATCGGAACTGTTCTTGTCCTTCATTTTTCGGGGCTGGCCCTAATACTCAAGACAGAAGCATGCAGATCGGTCCTCATATTCTTAAAAACAATCTTATCGTTGCACCCATGGCGGGGGTCACTGATCGTCCCTTCCGTCAGTTGTGCAAGAGCATGGGTGCGGGCATGGCTGTGTCTGAAATGGTATCGAGTAACTCGTTGTTGTGGGGTTCCGAAAAGACCCGGAGACGCGCTAATCATGAAGGAGAAGTGGACCCCATTTCTGTGCAGATTGCAGGCGCCGACCCGGCCATGATGGCTGAAGCCGCACGATATAATGTGGCGCAAGGGGCACAGATTATCGACATCAATATGGGTTGTCCGGCCAAAAAAATCTGCAACGTAATGGCAGGCTCCGCCTTGCTGCAGGATCAGCCGCTGGTGGGAAGGATACTTGATGCGGTGGTAGGTGCGGTAAATGTTCCTGTTACGCTGAAGATCCGTACCGGCTGGGACACACAGCACAGAAACGCACTTGCGGTGGCGAACATTGCCGAGAGCGCCGGGGTTCAGGCACTGGCTATCCATGGGCGTACTCGTGCTTGCGCTTATGCGGGGCATGCCGAGTATGACACTATCGCCGAGGTAAAAGCTGCGGTGAAAATTCCGGTCATCGCCAACGGCGATATCACCACGCCGGAGCAGGCAAGGCGGGTACTCGAATATACCAGGGCCGATGCCGTCATGATCGGTCGCGCTGCCCAGGGACGGCCATGGATATTTCGTGAGATCAACCACTATCTTGCCACCGGCAAGCATCTGCACCTACCGGAAGTGAGCGAGATTCATCGTGTGCTCATCGAGCATTTGCATGACCTATATGATTTTTACGGTGAGTATTCCGGTGTGCGCATCGCCCGCAAGCACATCTCCTGGTACACCAAAGGTTTAGTTGGCTCTGCTGTATTTCGTCATGCAATGAATCAATTGCAAACGACGGATCAGCAGGTGCTGGCAGTTAACCAATTTTTTAGTGAGCTTGCCGGC
This sequence comes from Nitrosospira sp. Nsp13, assembly GCF_900101945.1. Lineage (NCBI taxonomy): Bacteria > Pseudomonadati > Pseudomonadota > Betaproteobacteria > Nitrosomonadales > Nitrosomonadaceae > Nitrosospira > Nitrosospira sp. Nsp13. The sequence continues at coordinate 117,830 of NZ_FMVD01000007.1, forward strand.
CACGGCCGGCGCTTGACTTACGTTGAGCCAGAGGAGTTGGTCGCATGAGCATTATTAATGAAAACGAAATCGCCCGTTGTGTACGTGAAGCCGTGAACGGTTATTTCAACGATCTGGACGGTGAAAAGCCCCATGCCATCTACGAAATGGTAATACATAGCGTCGAGAAGCCGCTGATCGAGCTGGTGATGAACCACGCCAAGGGAAATCAGACGCGTGCCGCCGAGTTGCTCGGCATCAACCGCAATACGCTGCGCAACAAAATGAAGCAGTATCAGATTAAATAGATCAGATAACCCTATTAGCCCCAGCAGCCCCCGGCAACCCAGGCAGCCGCTAGAATAGCGCGCGAGTGGATACTGGGGGCAGCTCGAGTTATACATTCGGCTATAATTCCAATAAATGACTATTAAACAAGCCCTCATTAGTGTTTCCGACAAAACTGGAATCGTCGAGCTTGCGCGTGAGTTGCGCCAGCTTGGAATAACGATCCTTTCCACGGGCGGTACCGCCAAGTTGCTCAAGGATGCGGGCCTGACTGTTACCGAAGTAAGCGATTACACCGGTTTTCCCGAGATGCTCGACGGACGGGTAAAAACCCTGCACCCGAAAATCCATGCGGGCATCCTGGCGCGAAAGGACGCGCCTGAGCACATGGCGGCGATGGAGAAGGCGGGGATTCCTGGCATTGAGCTAGTGGTGGTGAATCTTTACCCCTTCAGCCAGACCGTGGCCCGTTCCGATTGCAGCCTGGAAGAGGCCATCGAAAATATCGATATCGGCGGCCCCACCATGGTGCGAGCCGCGGCAAAGAATTATAAAAGCGTGACGATCGTTACCGATCCGGAGGATTATGCGCCGCTGTTGGAGGAGATGAAGTCCGCCAGTGGCGCGGTCAGGCAGGAACTCCGTTTCCAGCTCGCCTGCAAGGCTTTCTCGCACACCGCCGCATACGATAGCGCCATCAGCAATTATCTTACTTCGATCGATCCGGAGGATGAGCAGCACGGACAGCGCCAGGCATTTTCCGGGCGTCTCAATCTTAATTTCGGTATCGGCCAGCGTTTGCGTTACGGTGAAAATCCCCATCAGCAAGCGGCCTTCTATCGCGACCTTGCTCCCGCCCCGGGTAGTCTTGCCAGCTACGCCCAGTTGCAGGGCAAGGAATTGTCGTACAACAACATTGCCGATGCCGATGCTGCGTGGGAATGCGTCAAGACCTTTGATTTGCCTGCCTGCGTCATCATCAAGCATGCCAATCCCTGTGGCGTGGCCGTGGCCGATACTTCGCTCGCGGCTTATCAATTGGCGCTTGCCACAGATCCAACTTCCGCTTTTGGCGGCATCATCGCCTTCAATCGCGCGCTTGACGGCGCCGCGGCCGAAGCGGTAATCAAGCAGTTTGTCGAGGTAATTATCGCGCCGGAACTAAGCGATGACGCAAAGCAGATTCTCGCCCGCAAAACCAATGTGCGCGTGCTGACCTTGCCGCTCCAGACGGGAGGCAATGCTTTTGACTTCAAGCGCGTGGGCGGCGGATTGCTGGTGCAAACGCCGGATAACCTCAATGTCACTGCGGCCCAACTGAAAGTCGTCACCCAAGTACAACCGACGCCGCAACAATTGCAGGATTTGCTGTTTGCATGGCGTGTGGCGAAATTCGTCAAATCCAACGCTATCGTGTATTGCGCGCATGGCCAGACGCTGGGCGTCGGCGCGGGACAAATGAGCCGAGTCGATAGCGCCCGCATTGCTTCCATCAAAGCGCAGAATGCGGGACTCGCTCTCGCCGGTTCGGTAGTTGCATCGGATGCCTTTTTCCCGTTTCGCGATGGGCTGGATATTGTTGTACAGGCGGGCGCGAAGGCGGTCATTCAGCCCGGTGGCAGCGTGCGCGATGAAGAAGTGATTGCCGCCGCCGATGAGCAGGGTGTGGCAATGGTGTTGACCGGTGTGCGGCATTTCAGACATTAAGAATCCGGAACCCAGAACCGTGGCGCGGATACTTGCAAATTTGAATGTAGGGACACCCTGATATGAAGCTACTAGTAATCGGCGGCGGTGGCAGGGAGCATGCGATAGCATGGAGACTTCTCCAGGCGGCGCGTGCCACCCGCCCCATAAAGGTGTTTATTGCCCCTGGCAACGCCGGCACATCGCTGGAAGGCGACTTTGAGAATCTTCCCATCACCGGGATTCCTGAACTGGTGGAATTCGCCAGGAAGGAATCCATCGCATTCACAGTAGTCGGGCCGGAAGCCTCCTTGGCGGCGGGCATCGTGGATGCTTTCCGTGCGGCGGGCCAGAAAATTTTTGGCCCCACCAGGCAGGCCGCGCAACTGGAAACGTCCAAAGGTTTTGCCAAGGCTTTCATGCAGCGCCATGGGATTCCCACCGCTGCTTATGCCAGCTTCAGTTCCGCTGCCGAAGCCCATCATTATCTGGATCAGACAGGCGCCCCCATCGTCATCAAGGCCGATGGCCTGGCTGCGGGCAAAGGGGTGGTGGTTGCCATGACGCTGGCAGAGGCCCACGCCGCCGTGGACGCGATGCTGGTTGAAAATCGCGTGGGGGACGCGGGTGCGCGCATCGTGATCGAGGAATTTCTGGAAGGGGAGGAGGCCAGTTTCATCGTCATGGCGGATGGCCGCCATGTGCTGCCCCTTGCCACCAGTCAGGATCACAAGCGCCTGAAAGAAGGTGATCAGGGCCCAAATACGGGGGGTATGGGCGCATATTCTCCCGCACCGGTAATCACGCCCAAGCTGCATGCCAAGATAATGCGCGAAGTGATCCAGGCGACGATCAACGGCATGGAGCAGGAAGGCGAGAAATACACCGGGTTTCTTTATGCCGGGCTGATGATAGCGCCGGATGGCGGCGTCAAGGTGCTGGAGTTCAATTGCCGCATGGGTGACCCGGAAGCGGAGGTCATCATGCTTCGGCTGAAGAGTGATCTGGTCACGCTGATGGAGCACGCCATAAGCGGAACCCTCGACAAGATCGAGGCGGAATGGGATCGCCGCACCGCCCTGGGGGTGGTCATGGCGGCCCAGGGTTATCCGGACACGCCGCGTAAGGGAGACGTGATTCATGGTTTGCCGGACATCCTGTCTGTGGCGTCATCGGAGAAAGATTTTTGCGTGTTTCATGCAGGCACTGCCTTAGGTGGAGAAAACGGCAAGGAAATCGTGACTGCGGGCGGGCGTGTATTATGTGTTACCGCATTGGGGGATAGCGTGAAGATGGCACAGCGCCGCGCCTATGATATTGCTGAGCAAATCCACTTCGACGGCTGTCAGACGCGCCACGACATCGGGTATCGGGCTATCAACCAACGAAAATAGTAGCTTGGACAAATCTGTAGTGCGTAGCGTGTAGTGCGGGACAGGTATCGGGAGTTTGCATGGACACAACACAGCAAGTTAAAGAATTCTTCACCGGACTTCAGGAACGCATCGTCGCGCGCCTGGAAGAGGTGGATGGCAAACGTTTCCGCCGCGATCAATGGGAACGCTCCGAGGGGGGCGGCGGGTTAAGCTGCGTGATGGAAGAAGGCAATGTGCTTGAGCGTGGTGGAGTGAATTACTCGCACGTATTCGGTGGTGGGCTGCCCGCCTCGGCCACCGCCGCCCGGCCTGAATTATCGGGACGCTCGTTCGAGGCAATGGGCGTGTCGCTCGTGCTGCATCCGCGCAATCCTTATGCACCCACGGTGCATCTGAATGTCCGTTATCTGGAAGCGCATAAGGAGGGGGCCGAACCAGTCTGGTGGTTCGGCGGCGGAATGGATCTGACGCCTTACTATGGATTTGAAGAAGACGCCATACACTTCCACCAGACTTGTAAAGATGCACTGCAACCGTTTGGTGACGACTATCATCCACGTTTCAAGAAATGGTGCGACGAGTATTTTTATCTGAAGCACCGCAAGGAGCCGCGTGGCATAGGCGGTATTTTTTTTGATGATTTGGGCAAACCGGATTTCGATGCCTGTTTCAGTCTGACCAAAAGTGTCGGCGATCATTTCCTGCCTGCCTATGTGCCGCTACTGGAGCGGCGTCTCAATGTGTCTTATGGTGAGCCCGAACGCGACTTCCAGGCCTACCGCCGGGGCCGCTATGTGGAATTCAATCTGGTGTGGGATCGTGGCACTTTATTTGGCTTGCAATCGGGTGGACGTACCGAATCCATCCTGATGTCATTGCCGCCCATCGTGAAATGGCGGTATGACTGGAAACCCGAAGCTGGCAGTGCTGAAGACAAGCTCTATACGGATTTTCTGATCGGTAAGGATTGGGTGTGAAGGGGTTTGATCCCCGTTAATTCCCTTGTAAGTGTAATTACCTGCCAAAATACCTGTCAGGATTGCAAAATCGTTGCTACTGCTTAGTAACCTCATATTATGCCATCGCTTTTTGTTATAAAATACGTGTAACAATCGGGGACGTAGCTCAGCTGGGAGAGCGTCGCGTTCGCAATGCGAAGGTCGGGAGTTCGATCCTCCTCGTCTCCACCAATTAGATGTTCCAACAAGTCTCAGGAAGTCCCAAAAGCCCGCTAAATGCGGGCTTTTTCATTGGTTTTCCTCCTACCACTTCCCACCAAGTTCTATTGAATCCAACGCCTAAAGGGGGCTTCTGGCGTTACGCAGCCTCCATCCCAGCAGACCCAAACCAGCTAAAAACATGGCGTAGGTTTCGGGTTCTGGAATGGGGATAACATTGACGTTAGAAACTGAGAAGCTTAGGTCATCGAAAACACTGGAATTCCCAGATGGATCATATATGGCTTCGAAGCTCGCCAACGCTGTATTTGGAAGCCAATTGCGTTGAACCCTTGCATGAAACTCACCGTCAGCATTATGTTCTCGCGATCCATTAAAGAAGTCATACCCCGTGTCATTTACATGCACACGAAACCATAACTCCGACCCGCTGTGGACCTCTCCAATGTTTTTCGTATCCCCAACAGATGCAGAGTCGTTGCTAAAAATGAGCAAAGCCCCCGTTGATGGCGACATCAGATATAAATCAATACTGTGCGCTGCTGAGCTTCCTAGATAGGTAATTGTCACTGGGACTCCAGCCCCGATCCCGAAGATTCGCGAACCTTCTGTTCCCGGTGCGGCAATCGGAAATGCGTAAGCGGGAAAAGGAGCGAAGTACAATAACGCTGTAATGATTAATGTTTTAATTTCCTTTTTCACTTTTTCTCCATTGATCGTTAATAGCGGCAAGCTAGTCCACATTAGGCTCTCAGTTTCTGCTACGCAATAGTCTAGCGAGATCATTGACCCAAGAATATTGAATCCACTCGCAGAAATGGACAGCGCACGATTCGCATGCTCAGGCTGTGATGTTACCGGCCGACCATTGGATCCAAATCACCACTGGCGGAAGTAATTAACCTTGCGGGCGCGGACTGTAATCCCTCACGATCAAATTTAATTGATACACTGATTGCTTCGATATAGGGGGAAGTGGCGTGAACATCTATCTAATCACTCAATACGAGAATACAGGCTATGACGTCTATCATAACGCTGTCGTCATTGCTGAGTCCGAAGAGGCAGCGCGTCTTACGCATCCATCTGGCGGAGACGAGTGGATCGACGAGTCTTGGACTGATCCAGAAGACGTTGAAGTAGAACTATTAGGAGAGGCCATAGATGGTGCGCATGCGTGTGTGGTATGCGCTAGTTTTCATGCTAGCTAAAATATCTTTAATTAGCTAAATGCGAGGAGGTGCCGTGAGCAATGACAACACGGATAACATTGTTGAGCAAGCCGCTCATAATCCTTTGACGTGGTACTGGGTAAGTTGGGAATGAGGCCGGCAGATCGATCGAAGGTTTCAGTCTTTAAGGCGAATGCACCTTATCCTTGCGCCGAGTTTGGACAGTATTGGCGGTTAATAAGCTACCCGCTTGTAAGCGGGGCTACAGTCAACGATTGCGATGCGACTATCTATGCATCAATAACAAACGATAACCCCGCAGGAAGCCCGGTATATGGCCCCTGGACACCATTCTTTGTGGCGGATCTTACTTGCAGGGCGGCCAAGTTCAAGCTGGCTCTTTCGAGTGGCAGCCCGATCAACAATATTGATGTGTCGACGCTTACTGTGCACGTTAAAGAGGCTGCATAGCAAATGCCAGGCAGATAGTCTCTTCAAGACTAATGACGCAAGCCTCTATTCAAAGTTTGGGTAGCGCCCACGCGCATTTTGGCGGGCTAATCAAGCGTTATTTTGTTCGTAAAATCGCTCATAAATCTGCTGATGCTCTTTCACGAGCTCGAGACGGACATCTTCGTCACTCTCTGGGTGGTCCACATAAACTGACAATAGCATTATCAGTTCATCTATATCCTCTGCGCTGATCCAATTCCCCTCTCTGATTCTTGTTGCTGCATTACGATAATTTTTCAGAGCTTCCTCAGCACTGTGGTCACCATCGTTATTATTCACGCCACTTCCTCCTGTCTCGAATTGATCAGTGTATCAATTAAATTGCCAAGCAGCCCACAGGCTCGCGGAGATAGGACCACAACCGAGCATCGGCTGGGTTTTTTATTACCTTCTGCGAATACCCACAATGCTTCTCTGGTGTACCTCAGTCCAATCGGCAAGACTATTAAACTCTGTAGAATGATGCCGCTAACTCAACCATAAGGAAAATAATGAAACGCATTGCACTGGTTTGTACCCTCCTATTACTGGCATCAATACAAGGCTGCGCGACTAAAATCTATGGTCGTCAAGGTTCTGTAACATCATTCGAAAGAACAACAATGACGTGCCGCGAGATGGATTTGGAAATAGCTAAGACAAGGGGATTTGTTGACCATGTGAACAAAGAGGCGGCGTTCAGTGGGCGCGATATTCTTGCATTCCTTGCGGACTTCGGTATAGGTAACAATCTCGAACGAACCGCAGCGCTTGAAAGCGCGGATACCCGAATTAAACAGCTTGAAGAACAGCGTCAGATCAAACAGTGCGCGGTGGCATCGGCTCAGCCTTGATATTTTGGCGGGAAAAATCAACAGAGAGCAGGGGATTGTAGGCGGATGACCATATAACAATGGGAAGCATTTGATAGCGCCGATTGAAGAAAACCTAAAGTCCTCGTCTCAACCGTTTTATTTCTTTACGTACAAGCAATATATCGTCGGGCTGGGCTATCATCAAGGATAGCGAACCGCAGCTATCGACTTCCATGCACTTGTGATTCGATCAGGCTCTGCAAGCATTCAAGCTCGTATTTCGCATGGATGGCGGGCTGAACTTTTCGCACCCATCACGCCACCTACAGCATTGCAACCCGCAGCCATTTCGTGGCATTGCAGGCTCGTTAATTTCTAACTTAAGGCCAGGAGCCCGGTCACCTAATAATCAAGGAGCTATGAATGGCGATGTCGCGTCGTGATCGCTGCTAAGTAGCACGACATATTTAGTGAGGATGAAATGGCCTACGAAGTAGGCTATGATAATAACAGTCGGGTCGATCAAATTATTGCGCTGAAAAACGGCCCTATTATTTTTTCTATATTGAAAAATGCTCATAGCTGCATTCCTCGCCACAGTCATCGGCATTTCTGATGGCGACACGCTCACCGTTCTGAACGAGGATAAGCAGCAGGTCAAGATCAGGCTGGCCGAAATAGACGCGCCAGAAAACGGGCAGCCATTCGGCACCAAATCCAAACAATCGCTCTCTGATTTATGCTTTGGTAAACAGGCGAAAGTCACGCCACGCGCAAAAGATCAACTTGGCCGAACCGTGGCTCGTGTCAGTTGCGATGGTGTTGATGCAAACTTGGAGCAAGTCAGTCGCGGCATGGCGTGGGTCTATCGTAAGTACGCCAAGGATCATAATCTCTTTATTTTTGAGCACGAAGCAAAGCGCCAAAAGCGCGGATTATGGGCCGACAAATCGCCTACTCCACCCTGGCAATGGAAAAAATCGGCGCGCTACGCTGGCGCTTGTTTGATTCATTATGTTTGACTTGAAAAAAGCTTGAGCAACTTTTATTCATGCGGTATCTGAGCCATATTCGACCTCCCCGTCCCATTTAGATGTTCCAGCAAATTCCAAGAAGTTCCAAAGCCCGTTACATGCGGGCTTTTTCGTATTTCAACCTATTACTAGCACTCCCAATCCAGCGACAAGCACAAGAATATATGAACCCCAAAATACTAAAAAGGCGTTCATCGCGCCACCTCCTTGGCAGGTCAGATACGTCATTATTCTTTTCTTTCTGCTTATTAATTCTGTGCGAAAATCCGCATAGAAAACAGGTCTGTAGGATATTGCCCGGGAGTGCTTTTACCGGGCTTTTTATTTTTTATCTTTGGCTTTTTCCCATTCGTGCGCACTCTTTTTTTGCCGAAGCTCAGTTCTCTGGCGCCCCAATTTCGTTCCAATTAAACCTCCCATCACAAAGGCGATCACCGCCCCTAAAATCCATTCCATAGATCCTCCTATATATTGAGTTGGGCTAGGTTTAAAGTGGATTTCTAGCTCGATATACAATTTATCTGATATTTCGTTGATTCGTGAGAGTGGTGAGGATGTTCGCAGCAGAATTGCGGGAATACCAAGTCATGGGCTTCTCTCTCTGAATTAACCTCGAATGCGTACTTTGCAATCTGGCCATCAAAATGGACTACATCGCCAGCCAGAATCACCTCTGGTACTACTATGAAAAAGAATGTGTTCATCGTGATCTTCTAATTTAATTAGGCATTAACTTTAAAGGTTACGCCGAATAAATAAAAATAGTAGAAAAGAATGATGAGATGACCTGCACGAAGTTTTTTCATATCCCAAAAATAGAAAATTCAGAAATGAGCCCTGCAGATCGACCAAAGGTTCCTGTCTTTAAGGGTGAAGGCGAAAACCCATACGCTGAGTTTGGATAATTTACTTTCCTTAATATGCAACTCAACAGAATTAGTATCCGATAGTCGAGCGATTGAGTGAGGCGAGGTATCGTTCAAAGATTAAAAAGAGACTATATTTGGTCTTTATATGATCTGAAAAGAGGCGTCATGCGCTACTCAACCCAAGTTAAACCGATTAGTTACCTGAAGGCCAATGCGGCAGAGGTATTGCTACAATTGGCCGAGCAACGTGAACCGCTGGTCATTACACAGAACGGCGAGGCGAAGGCGGTAATCCAGGATGTGGCTTCCTATGAGGAAACGCTGGCGCTGCTTAAGATTCTTGCGCTTGGCAATCAGGAGATTGAAGCAGGAAAAATCACGCTGGTTAACGATGTGGTCGCTCGGCTGCGCGCCAGGCAAGCCGGACGCTGATGCGGTTGAGGTGCTGTTCACCGAGGGGGCGGAACGCGATCTCGAAGCGATTTACGACTACGTCGCAGACTTCGACTCTCCCGCTAGCGCGGGTCATGTGCTGGATAAATTGCTCGAAATCGTCGAAACGCTGATGACTTTTCCGGAACGCGGCAGCCACCCCAGGGAATTACTGGTACTGGGTATCCGTGACTATCGCCAGACCTTCTTCAAACCTTACCGGCGATCTATCGTGTCGTTGAGCAACGCGTTTACGTCTACCTGATCGCGGACGGTCGGAGGGACATACAGTCGCTGCTGGCTCGCCGGCTACTGGGAGCCTCATGGCTCACTCCCCTTTCCGTGATACCTGGTGTTCCGCCGCCATCCGGCCTCGCACTTGATCTGTTCAGCGCAAGAGCGAGTCAGATAGCGGGTGTCGGTTTCTTTTTAGGTTTCTTTGCTTCTTTGGTTTTCCTTTGCTGACCTTTTGCCATGATGCTCTCCTTGCATTGATGTTCGCATAGTAATAAATGCAACCACCCAATAATTAGCGGTTCCTGCTTGGATCGTTATTAATTTTTGCCGCCATAGACCGCAGTTTCCAAGTCCAAGCTGGGGCCATTTTATACTTATTTGGTGTTGCTGCCAGTCGAATATTGACCATCTGTGCCGTTTGAGAATGGGTCAGGTATGAATAACTACGCCACTCTTTCACGAAATCTCCCTACAAAACAGAATCCTGCGCAATCATCACGCGAATTTATGAAACATCCGGGCTAATACATAGAATCGGCGTGCCGGAATCAAAGGCGCTGAATTTATAACACCTGGCTGAACTGCTCGCGCAGGTTCTTCACGGCACTGGGCTCGCCGCGAACCCGAAAGAAGGCGCCCTCATTGTCTGAGTACTCCTCCAGCACCTGACAGCTTGCGTAGATTTCCCCACGCAGTTGCTGTGCCGACCAAGGAAGAAAAAGCTCGGCCTCTACCAGATCCCGCTGGAAAAACGCGACGATTGTCTGGCGGAGTTTCGCGACTTCGTCAGGGCGGCGTGCACTCATCACGACGCAATCCGGGTACTGTGTTCGCAAGGCCGCTTCGCGTTCAGCTTGCGCTGTTGCATCGCCGACGTGGTCGATCTTGTTGAAGACGCGGATGCGCGGTATGACATTCGCACCGATCTCCTCAAGCACTCCATCGGTGACCTCAAGCTGGCGCTCAAACCCGGGGTCGCTTGCATCGATGATGTGGAGCAGCAGGGATGCATCAAGCGCTTCTTCTAGCGTTGACTTGAACGAGGCGACGAGTCCGTGTGGCAAATTCTTTATGAAGCCAACGGTGTCACTGACGAGCACACGCGGCACGCTCTCGGGGTGGAGGGCACGCACGGTGGTATCAAGCGTAGCGAAGAGTTTATTCGCGACCAGCACCTCGCTTCCCGTGAGCGCCCGCATCAAGGTGGACTTGCCGGCGTTTGTATAGCCGACGAGCGCCACGCCAGCGAACCCCTGGCGCTCTTGCCGCCGCGCACGCTGCGTCTTGCGCTCGACATCCATCGCGACGATTTCCTGTTGAAGTTCGGCGATGCGGTCACGGATCTTGCGTCGATCCAATTCAGTGTGCGACTCGCCGCCTCCCCGGCCACCGACGCCGCTGCGCTGCCGTCCTTGCGGCCCCGCAAGCTTCGCCGCCTCGCGCAGGCGCGGTGCCATGTACCCGAGGCGCGCGATCTCCACCTGGGCACGCGCAGCGCGAGAGCGGGCGTTGCGATGAAAAATTTCGAGGATGACCATAGTGCGGTCCATTACTTCGCAGCCGGCCTCCTTTTCAAGGTTGCGCGCCTGTGATGGCGAGATCTCGTGGTCGACCAGGATGGCATCGATATCCCAACTATGAGGGTTAGCGACTATTTCCTCGAACTCGGTGGGTTCATTGTTCATGAAGCTGCGTATTTCCTGCAGCTTGCCGGCGCCAAAGTATGCCGTTGTATCGAAGCTCGAGCGTTTCTGCACGAATGTGCGAACAACCTCATACCCCAGTGTTTTTGCGAGTTCGCGCAGCTCGTTCAGCGACGCCTCGAACTCGCTATCACTCACGCTCGGCAGTTGTACGGCCGCCACGACGGCATACCTGGATTTCTCTTCAACTTCTCTTTGCATTGGGAGATTGCATATCTTGAGTGGGCGAATCCAGATAGTACCTGCAAATGTAATAGCCGACGGCGCTAGGTACGGAATATACAACCATGCTTGTTGCTGCCGGTTGAAAATTAATAAACGCCCACCACCCTAAATGGCTATTACTGCCGGCCGGATATTGATCATCTGTGCCGGTTGAGAAAACTCTCGAATATTAGATCAGAACAATATTCGGTAACTGTAATTCGGTTTATATGTTTCTAGTAGTTTGACTTGGCGTTCCAGATTAGGGCTTATCAAGATCAATTAAAACGGGTTTCCCCATGCATGTATCTGGGTTCAATGGTCAAATCACCCAAGAGTGCAGCTGGAATCAAATTTAACAAAATAAATTCAAGAGAAATCCCGCAATGCCGTAAATACTTAAAGGGACAATTGAGTAACCCGAAACACAATCGAAAACTACTAATGGAGAGTGAAATGGCAACGATTACCGTAATGTATTACGATAGCTATAGCCAAGCGGAAGAGGACATGATCAGGTCGGAGAGACCTGCTACTCTTGAGACCATTATTAACCGAGTTAAGGGGACTCCAGTACCCGAGACAGCGCTCCGAGTTGATGATGCTTGGTTAGATCAAGATGGATTTCTTAAACAGGCTTACCTCTACCGGAAGGTCGATGCGAGGATAGGGGCCACTCTTGATATATAGCTCAGCAATGGAACGCATTCGCCGTCAAGAAAAAATCCGCCTGAGAAAGATGATCCGCTTTCAAAAGAGAATCGAAGGTAGGAAAGCGCCCGAAGGCTGGGTGTAGAGCCCGAAGCTCATCAACGTCATGGGCTGAACGACGCGAAGTCCGTGCTGCAAGCACCAGCGGAACAGTTCGCCATTGCGCGTGGGCAGGAGAAACCCCGGCCCCGCGAAGGCCTCCGCAGCCCCGATGAGGGCCTTGAGGTCTTCATTGCTCTTGCCCACGGCATGCCCAAGGAACCCGATTAATGTGGCGTAACCAGTGATGCGACCGGCGTGTTCAACGATGGTGGCGGTGCCTTGCTGGATTGCTTGACGTAGCTCTTGACCCCGATCATGACCGTGGACGTTTTGACAGAGACGATTGCAAGCGTTCTCATCCTCGGCTTGCGCGGAACGGACGGTGTAGCCGGGAATATCGAGTCGCAGCGCTGGTCCCTGCAGGTTTGCCAGTGGCTCCCGTACGTCGAACCCCAGTTTTGCATAAAGGGCCAGCGAGCGGTTATGATAGGCGGCCTGCACCAGGCGCACCCCGGCGAACCGTTTCTGCCGGGCACGCGCCAATACGTCCTCCATCAGGCGTCGGCCGAGGGCGCTGTTTTGGACGTCCGGGGCGATCGTCAGTGGACCGATACCCGCGATGGCCGCATCTTCCCACAGGAAATTGCTGCCCACGATCCGCCCCTCACTCTCGGCTACCACCGAGTACACGTCAGGGCGTGACAACAGCGACGAAAAGAGGCTACACGCCACCTCGGACGAAGGAAAATCCGGAGGGAAATTATGTTGCCCGGAAATCGTCTTGAATGCTTCGTAGCAGATCAGCCCGCCTGCCTCCGCATCTGCGAGGCGGCCAGCTCGTAAATTGAAATGCATGTTTACTCCATTCGAATAATTGTTTGGCGGCAAACCGGATCGCAGCGATGATGCTCAGTCATTTCTCGCGATGACCTGAAGAGAGAGCCCGATATGAATAGGGTGTACAAAGGGTCGGTGCGTATGTACCACATGATTGCGGAAGAAAATACCCGGGTAGATCTGCTTCCATTACACATCACCCATTCGAATTTCTCAACGGATGTGGTAGCATTCGCTACAGTGAAGTTTGGCCAATGCGGAGCCTAGGCTCAAGCTTCTCATTTCCGCCACATTCCTTGGAAATTCCGGGTCCATATTCCGGGTCGTTAGCTCAGTTGGTAGAGCAGCGGACTCTTAATCCGTAGGTCGAGCGTTCGAGCCGCTCACGACCCACCAATAAACAAGCGGTTATCCTATTTATTTTCTTTAGGGTAGCTGCTTTTGTTTTTGTGTAAGTGCTGATGCAAGTGAATTGGTTACATACTCTAGATATTACCCGTTAATTAATGGGAGTTCTTCATTACCTTCCGAGTTCCATCTCGCTATGAGCCTCCTCCCCGCTACTCCTTCGATCCGGCGATAAACGCCCCTGATCCCCCGCTTCCAAAAATTTTCAATTTCGAAAAAGCCTACCTCTAAATCCGTACGCTCGACTATAAGGCAACGCGCAATCGGTATATGCTTAAAACGCCTCCCTTGTATCCGCAAGTGCCCATGCCTCTGCAACTACCTCCTACGATGAGCGTCGCTACACCGCATCAGTCGAAGCCTATTACCACGGTAAACAATTCACGCACTAGGTCAGGCAACCTTAGATAGCTCATTCTCGAAGCCTCCCCTCAGGATCTCAGCTAAGTATCATCGGTCTGATTACGCAAAAGGTTCATCTCATCTGTACGTTATCGAACAGACTCCCATGTCACCCCAATCTCACACTGATACACGACCACTAGTTGGCCGTTTCCCGTTAATTAGAGTGTCAGGAGTAGCACTGACCAGTTCGGTTTTCAAATGAGGGAGATACATGAAAACTTGTAAAGTCGGATTATGCGCGTTCGCAATATCCTGGCTGATCCTCGGGGTAAGTCATGTTTGGGCGGATGACGGCGCTGCATCGGCTTCTACGTATCTGCCGGATACGGGGGTTAAACAGCTCCGCCCTCAACGCGTGCCTCAACCAGAAACGGACGTCAAACGTCTCTTCCCCGAAAGCTTTCCGATTTCTATACGAGGCTGGGTGAGCGGAGGTTATACGTTCAATGGCTCAACCCCTGGTTCCCACTTTAATGGCCCCTATAACGAGGTAGACCGGGATAGGCCGGTACTGAACCAGCTCTACTTCATTGCCGAAAAAAAATTGGGCGATAAAGAGGGGATCAATTTGGGTGGCAGAGTTGACGTCCTGTTCGGTAACGATTTCTTTCTGGCACAAAGCAATGGACTCGAACGCACTCAGGCCGCCTTCCCAAAATGGAACCATCAACGACATGGTTTGGCGCTTCCGCAAATGTATGCCGAAATCGGCAACAATAAATTTTCAATTAAGGCTGGGCACTTCTACACCATAATCGGTTACGAGGGTGTACCTGCTCCGTCCAATTTCTTTTATTCGAAGTCCTATTCGTATCAGTTTGCCGGTCCATTCACGCACTGGGGGGGGCTTGCTACTGCGAGTATTACCCCGCAGCTCACTTTTCAAGCGGGAGTCGTGAACGGCTGGGACGCATTGGACCGGCAGCAGGACAAGCCATCATTAATTTCCGGAGTGAAGTATGCAACACCGAACAAATTCTTCACGGGTTCGCTGGCAGTTATTACGGGAGAAGAGCGCACGACGATTCCAGGAGTATTTGGTAACCGGACAAGATATAGCGCACTCATTACACTACGTCCTATGGAGAAGCTTGAGTACACCTTCCACCAGCACTTCTCGTCCCAGGCGAACGGGGATCCGAATGGAGGTGCTGCCACATGGTACGGCGTGGATCAGTACCTCTTTTATGCTCTACACAAAACTGTCAAAGCTGGCTTACGCTTTGAGTGGTTTCGCGATCATGACGGTACACGCGTAAGTGGCGCGCCAGGCAGGGGAAATCCTAACTTCGGCCGGTTTGCAGGTGACTTCTTTTCTGTGACGGGTGGCGTGAACTACACTCCGCACCCGAATATCACCTTTCGTCCTGAAGTGCGCTATGACTGGTCTACGGGGGAAGGCAGGCCCTATAATGACGGCAAGAGCAATAGTCAAATCCTGGTCGGCATCAACGCTTACGTGCAGTTCTAGTGACCTGCCCCTTTCATTAGTTTCGTAATTGGCCGGTATGTGCCATAAGCAGACGATGGTATCGTTTTGTCTAATGTTTGGTTATTGGGAAGCAATGGAAGTCTTGCCAACTCAGGTGCTTGTTTTGGAACATTAGACAAATGGATTCAAACTGTCCGTGCCGTAGGATGCGGTTCACTGCATCCTATGGGGCAGATCAGATTCAGTTGTTCAGTGTTTCGCGATTTCTTCATATGAACCTCCAGGCAAATTCTGCCAGAAAGTTCTATTTTCTGGTTGTCTCTCAAAGGGGAAAGCTCACGCTTTGACTATACGTTCTCCCTAACCTATATTTAATCCAGTGAAAAGAGGTCTTTATTTTTTCCATACACTGCGCCAAACAGATCAGTAGACGTCAAACAGATCTTATATCAAGGAGCAAAAACATGAATAGAAAAGCTAGTTTTCAAGTTGTCGTATCTAACTTAGCCATAGCAACGGCATTGTTGATAGCACCTTTGACGAGCTACGCAATCGAACAGGGTGAGCAACGTCGCGAAGCGCGAGACGTAAAGCAGGACGCCCGTCAGGGGGCAAGAGAGACCAAAGCTGAATGTCGTGCGGGAGAGGAAAAGACCCGGGCGGAATGTCGGCAGGACAAGCGAGACACCAAGCAGGATGCCCGCAAGGAAGGTCGTGATATCAAGTATTAGCTGTAGTAGTTTCGATTTAATCTGACAGTAGGGCCATGCCAAAGGCGTACCGCGTAAGTTGGCATGGCCCTAGTGGACTGGAGGAATAGAAGCGTTTCTAAATCCAAGATCGCTTCCAAACCTGTCCCGCAAGCCTTGCTCGCGTCCATTGCCAACATCTTTCGATATGAAATCGTCAGCACATATTATTGGCGCCGGAGGTATTGGCATTGCATCAGCGGCATGTCTTATCCGTGCTGGATGGGACGTAATCATGGTCGAGTCAAACCCAAGGAAGATCGCCGCTTCAGCGACGCCCAGCGCGAGGCGTGCCACCCTATATCGCCAGTCAGCACGCGGAAGGCTGGATTTCGGTAGGTCTTTGGTTCGACATACCGGCTACCGCAGTTCATATCAGAAAGAAAGTGGTTGTCTCGCCGAATGGCATAGATGATCCGATGACGATCAATGCCTCGATACTGGCAGACCTGTCGCTGCTCGGGGCCCGGGAGCAGGGTATTATGGGCACCCCTTCTAGGGGCATGAACGTGGCCTTTGCGGATCTTGATATTTGTTGTCATTGCGAGGAACGCAGCAACTTGGCAATCTCAACTTCGATGGTATATTCAAACCCGATCAGATTCCTCTACTTGATTATTCGATAACACGGTTTATATTCTTTAGTCGGCAGCTTCATGCGTTGTTGCGCAACAAATGACGCGAGCAAACCATCCAGGGCGTCCGTAATACTTTTTTCCCCGCGTATTTCAAAGAGCCCATGTTCCTCAATTGAGCGAATGCCCTCATCTTTCACGTTACCCGAGACAATACCTGAAAATGCCCGGCGCAAATGCGCCGCCAATAAATGCACTTCTTGATTTTTATGCAATTCAAGGTGGCGCATATTATCGTGAGTCGGCGTAAACGGACGTTGAAACTCATGTTCAATCTTGAGCACCCAGTTAAAGTAATACGCGTCACTCAGATCCTTTCGGAACTGCTTCACTTTTTCAATGCCAGCCACTGCTTCGCGCGCAACTAATACGGGATCATCAATAATAATTTGATAACGCTGTTGGGCACTGTTACCCAGTGTCGCGCCAATGAACGCGTCGATACCTTTGAAATAATCGGCGGAATCTTTTGGTCCGGTAAGAATCACCGGATAGGGCAGATCATTATTATCAGGATGCAATAATAAACCCAGGATGAACAATATTTCTTCCGCTGTTCCCACGCCACCGGGAAACACTACAATCGCATGACCAGTACGCACAAACGCTTCCAGACGCTTTTCTATATCTGGCATGATGACCAAGTCATTCACGATAGGATTGGGCGACTCCGCCGCAATAATGCCTGGCTCGGTAATGCCGAGATATTGTCCCATCGCAATGCGTTGCTTCGCATGGCCGATGGTAGCGCCTTTCATGGGGCCTTTCATCGCACCGGGACCACACCCCGTGCAGATGTCCAAGCCACGTAGCCCCAATTGATAACCAACTTCTTTTGAATAATCGTATTCTTGTCGGCTGATCGAATGTCCGCCCCAACACACCACCAAGCGCGGATTTGTCATGGGCCGTAAAATATTTGCATTGCGCAATATGTGAAATACGGCGTTGGTCACGCCATCTGACGTATTGATATCGTAGTGCGGGTTATCGGTGATTTCATCACTGATATAAACCACATCGCGCAACACCGCAAACAGATGTTCATTAATGCCACGAATAATCTTGCCATCGACAAACGCGCTTGCAGGCGCTTTATTTACCGCGAGTTTTATACCGCGCTGTTGTTGTACAACACGTATTTCAAATGATTCATACCGCTCGAGCAGTTCCTTGCCATCATCCATGTGGTTGCCGCAATTCAGCACAGCCAAACAGCAATTGCGAAACACGTTGTATAAACCACCCTGACTTTTATCAAGTAATTTATTGACTTCGTATTTTGATAAGACATCCAGACGGCCAGCGGGCGTTATGCGAGCATCTACCAATTCTTCCGCTTTGTTCATCGTCATGTTTCCAGTGGCTGATTGAGTGAGTTTTTATACGATCCACATTTCAGGGTATTCATTTATTATGTAATTTTCGTGAACGTTTTTCTATGAATGCGTGGATTTTGGGGCAATGTAGCAGTTACATTTTTGCGGAGCCGATCAGGGTTAACAGTCCGGCTCTTTATTGAGCGATCTATTGAGACTTTTGCATCCTTTCCAATTCCAGCGATAGTCTTGGTAGCTTGGCAACAAGATTGCCATGAGCGCGCGTAAGTATACGTCACCAGTAGATTGATTTCAGTACCCCAAAATTACATGGCCGTTTATGTAGCCATGCACCCACTTCCCGATTAGTGGGAACTCATCCATCGTGCGGTAGCGCTAGAACCTGCGGTCAGTGACCGACCATTTCAGCACCCTCGGGTGCCACAACTAGCTTCCGCACTTCCGCAGCTGGCTCATTATTGGGTTGTTCGATCGGGTGACGAATATTACCTTGGGCTTGCCCCTGCAAAACTTGCTGCGTGTTGCCATAGCATACTTCTTGGCAGATAATGAATCTGACATGGGAATGTGAAATCCTCTGCGTCTCACTATTGCTATATGCCGATCTCAAGCCTGTCCCCCGCTGATCTGCGCCTGACTATCGATCCCGATTCGCTTGAATTCTCCGATAGTTCGGAATTGCTGCAGTATCCGTTGCCGTGGATCGGGCAGGAGCGTGCGGAAATGGCTGCCCGCTTTGGTCTCGGGATGGATCAGTCCGACTATAACCTGTTCGTGCTGGGGGAGGTCGGCAGCGGCCGCTCTTCGCTGCTGCACCAAACGATGGTCGCAGCTGCCGCAAACAGGGCAACGCCACCCGACTTATGCTATCTGCACAACTTTGATGCGCCGGAAAGGCCCCTGGCCCTGCGCCTGCCGGCGGGGCAGGGACGCCTGCTGCGTCAACTTCTGGCGCGGCTGATAAAATCCCTGCTGATGGAAATTCCGCAACGTCTGGACGGGCAGGATTTCAAAGTGGAGAGTGAGCGCATTAGAAAAGCCTACAAAGCGGAAGAAGCCAAGGCCTACACTGAACTCACTGCCTTCGCCGAGCTTCACAATTTCACTATACACCGGGAGGCTGGGCACATAGTTTTTACCCTGCTCGGGGAGAAGGGCCGCATTCTCACCGAGGATGAGATGCTTACCCTGCCAAAGGCGCACCGGGTTGAGATAGAGCAGGCCGAGCAGGAGTTGCACGCCGAAATTACCCGTTATTTCGAGAAAATCCGGCCGATGGAGCGGGTCATGAACGAAGCTCTAGCGGTGCTACAGCGTCAGGTAGTGAAACCGCTGCTGGAGAACGAGTTGCAGGAAATCCGTGTCGGATTGAAAAAACAGATCAAGGATTCCGTCAAGCTCGGTTCTTACCTGGAACAAGTCATGCAGGACGTGCTCGGCAATCTGGAACTGTTCAAGGTTTCCGATACCGATGAGGAGAGCCGTCAAGAAGAGTTGGAGCGAGTGATGTCCCGCTATCGGATTAACCTGGTAGTGGACAATGACGGCCTCAGCGGTGCACCGGTAATCGTCGAGGACAACCCATTATTCCGCTCACTGTTCGGCAGCATCGAATACCAGTCGGAGAACGACGTGCTGGCGACTGATTTTACCCGCATCCGCGCGGGCAGCTTACTTAAGGCGCACGGCGGTTTCCTGATGTTGCATCTGCGTGACCTGCTGGCCGATGCCCTGGTGTGGGAGAAATTGCGTCGTTTGCTGCGCAGCGACCGCCTGCAGATCGAAGAACCAGGCACGGCTTTTACCCCGATCACGGCTGTTTCACTCGTACCTGAGGCGGTGGATGTAAAAGTCAAGATCGTCCTGATCGGTTCACGCCAGGAATACTATGACTTGCAGGAGGCAGATCCGGAGTTTGCATGTCGCTTTCGCGTCAAGGTAGACTTTGCCGAAAGTTTTTTAGCCAGCGCCGAAACCCATCGTGCCTCGGCTATCTTCGTTGCCCACACCTGCCGGGAGCTGGGGTTGCCGCATTTTTCCGCCGCCGCCGTTGCGCGTCTGCTGGAATATTCCCATCGTCAAGTGGATGATCAATTGCGCCAAAGCGCGATCTTCGCTCGCGCCGAGGCGCTGGTAATGGAAAGCGCAGCGCTGTGCCACGCGCATGCCGGTTACCTGGTTGAGGCAGCGGATGTCGAGGCGGCGCTGCGTGCGCGTATCTTGCGCCATGACTACCCTGAACAACGCCTGCAGGAATCCATCGCCGAAGGCGATATGCTGATCGCGCTGAATGGCGAGAAAGTAGGTCAGCTCAACAGTCTGACCCAGGTAGACCTGGGAGATTATCGCTTTGGCTTGCCGGTACGTGTCACGGCACGTACCTTCGCGGGTGAAGACGGCTTACTCAACATCGAGCGTGAGGTGGAGATGTCCGGGCCGATTCACGATAAGGGGGTATTCATTCTACAGAACTATCTGTCCGCTTTATTTGCCCACGTCGCACCGCTCGCGCTCAATGCTTCTATTGTGTTCGAACAGGAATATAACGGCATGGAGGGGGATTCTGCATCCTGTGCCGAACTTTATGTTCTGCTCTCATCCCTGTCGGCTTTGCCACTCAGACAGGGGATCGCCGTTACGGGTGCAGTCAATCAGCACGGTGAAGTGTTGCCGGTGGGCGGGATCAACGAAAAAATAGAGGGTTATTTTCGCGTCTGCGAAACAGCCGGACTGGATGGCAGTCACGGTGTGCTGATTCCAAACCGCAACCGTCGGCACTTGATGCTGGAGCACAAGATCGTGGAGGCGGTCGCCAAAAATTTATTCCATATCTATACCGCTGAGCATGTGAGTGAAGGCGTGCAGTTGCTCACCGGTTTCCCGACCGGCATAGCGGATGAGACAGGCAATTATCGGCATGACAGTATACTGGGCCGTGCCCAGCAGGCCTTGCTGGCTTATCGCCGCGCCTGCCAAGAATCACAACATCCGAAGGTAAAACGCAAACGCTTCTGATTGCGCCCGGTGAGATTTTCGCTGCCGCTGGCCAGCTCAGCGTACCCCGGTCCCTCAGGGTCGCGACGGCGTGCTCGCGGGGGATACCGAGGTTGCCCATCGCCTGCCGAGGGTTATAAATTCACCCCTTTCACCCTGCCTAAAATTCATACAGGCTGACAGGATTGCCGCCGTTTTCGCCTATAAGCGTTCTATCCGAAAATCAAGTAGCTTTTTTTGCTTGCGAGCGAATAAAAATTGATTTTCCTTGCAGCGGCGGGTTACGGCATTGCTTATTGAGCAGGCTGGGGAGCAACTCGCAGCCAGCCATCGGGGCAATTTCTGATGTAGGGATAGTAACCTTCCGGCTTGCGGCAGTAGTGCCAATAGTTGGTGGCCTGAGCCTGCGGCTCGACAGGCTGGGTTTGCATAATCTGTGGCTGCTGCGGCATATAAATTGGCGGAGCTGAAGGTACCGTAACAACCGGCGGATACCCATATCCGTATGGTGAAGCGCCATAGCCAGGTGCATACCCGTAAGGTGCATAGCCATAAGCAGGCGGGTATCCGTAATAAGGGGAGTAGTAGGGTACTCTGCCATAGTAACCCAAGCCATAGCCGCCCCATAGCCCCAACCCCAGTCCCCATCCAAACCCTCCTCCATGATGATGGTGACCCCACCCGCCAGCCCATACGGAGGTTGCAGGCAGGGCTCCGAACAGTATGAGCGCAAGGCACATTAATCTGATTTTTCTCATGTGAATCTCTATTCCGCAACCGCGATTTATATGAAATCTATCTATCCATACCCCGTTGACCGATGAGTTGGATCAGCCAGATATCAATCTCCACAGTCATGCTGATATAACGTATCAAACAGCGGATTGGTTGTCGTAAGGGACGGGATTACTCATATATTTTTTTGATTTACCCCGACTTTATTCTTTCCGGCAAATTTAGTAGCGATAGCGTTTCTGACATTCTGTAAATCGCCGAGCGACTGAAATTCCGCTATAAGGTCACCGGCTTCAAGTCTTTCGGGTAAAGCTCAAAGTCTTGGCCCGTAAAACCGGTCATGTGGGCCGACAATCAAATTTCCTCAGTTTTTTCTTTTTCTACCCTTGACGAAAGTAAGCCTGTTCAATTTCAGCCCGATTTAAGGAAAAAGCTCAGTAAAGGTTGCGTGGCGAAATTATTTTTTTAAATCTATGTAACCAGGTGACAACCAATCCTGCTATTGACGCGTTATATCAGCACAGCTACACAGAAAGTTATTTGCTGAATTGGTTTCTCTGCAGTTAAACGTAACCATAAGAATGGAGACTTGCATGAGAAAAATCAGATTAATGTGCCTTGCGCTCATACTGCTCGGAACCTTCCCTGCCAGTTCGGTTTGGGCGCGCGGAGGCCACGGTCATGGCCATCACCACCACGGTCATCACCATGGTCACCATCGCCACTATGGGGGAGGATATGGAGGATATGGATTAGCGCTCGGGATGGGATTATTGGGTTACGGCTTGGGCTCTTATGCAGGCAGAGCCCCATCTTATGGATATGCGCCTAATTACGGGTATGCACCAAATTATGGGTATGCGCCCGCCGTTGCAGTGCCGGCGGCGCCACCGGTTTATATCCAGCAACCCCAGATCATACAGGTTCAGCCTCAGCCTCAACTTCAGGCTCAGGCTCAGGCTCAGGCGTCCAATTATTGGCACTACTGCCGTAAACCGGAAGGATACTATCCCTACATCAAAAACTGTCCAGATGGCTGGCTGCAGGTCGCTCCCCAGCCAGCTCAATAGGCAAGCCACGCCATGATGTCAAAAATAATCAAGTTATCCGCTCTGCTGGCGATAGCTTCGCTGGCTGCGTGCGCGAGTATACCCACCGGCCCGAGCATGATGGCTTTGCCGGGGTCTGGCAGAAGCTTCGATGAGTTTCGTTACGACGATTATTATTGTAGACAATTCGCCTACGAACAAGTGGGAGGTATGACGCCGAACCGGGCCTTGATCACCAGCGGGGTCGGAAGCGCCGCTGTTGGCGCCGGGCTAGGTGCGGTAGCGGGCGTGGCTTTGGGCGGAGGGCGGGGCGCTGCGATTGGTGCCGGCACCGGTCTTTTGGCGGGAAGTTTGGCGGGAACAAACACTGCCAATGCATCTGGCTATGGCAGCCAGCAACGCTACGATACAGGCTATACCCAATGCATGTACGGCAAAGGTCATCGTGTTCCGGTATCCGGTCAGGTCAACAATTCCCCCATGAGTGGTTACAACGGGACTATGAGCGCTCCTTATCCATCTTATCCACCTGCGAGAGGTATGCAGGGAGGGGTATTGCCGCCGCCGCCTCCTCCTCCGGGTATACCACCGCCACCTCCACCCGGTAAAATTTTGAAGGGATACCAGCCTCTCAGGATGTAGGGGTGTACTTCAGTACAATAGTGATTGCTATTAAAGCCGGTAAGATGGAAAACTTCAGACAGAGTTTCTGCTGCCCTTACGCCGAGCCATAAATGGATACATTTTTCTAGACAAATAGACGTTTAATAACTGTAAAAGGAGATCGGAAATGCGTAAAGTCGGTTTAGCGGTATTGTTGGCTGGCATTGTCCTCGGTTATGGCAGCCCGGTGCTGGCGCAGCAAGGAAATGGTGCGGGCGGAGGCGGAGGCGGGGACGGGAAACGGGGTGGAACGGCTTTTGATCACCGGAGCCAGCAAGGAAGCGAAAACTCGAATGCCCAATGGTCTACCGGAGCAACTAAAGGTAAAGAACGCGCGGATCTGAGAAATCAAGATGGTGATGGGCGTGGTCATGGTAAGGATCAAGGGGGAGTTGGCGGCAACGACAAGGATCGCGGCGGCAAGGCTCGCGGCCACGACAAGGAGCATGGTGGCAAGGCTCGCGGCCATGACAAGGAACATGGTGGCAAGGCTGGTGGCCATGGTAAGGGTAAAAAAGCAGACTAAAAGTAGTCGGGTCGCGATTCCAGCCAGCTCTGGAGTAATGGCCAAATACCAGAGAAGGAAAGTTTTTCTCAGAAGGAGAATGTAGATGTCGAATGAACCCCTTAACCCCTGGAAGCTCGCGACGATTGGAATACTATTGGTGGGTGCAACCGCAGCCGCTACAATGCTCTTTGTAGGGCGAGATTCCAAGACTGAGGCACCTGATCCCCAAACGGCACAAGTCAGTGAGGCTCCTGTAGCCGAGGCGGGCAAGGCCGCGCCTCCCGTCGAGCGGCAACGGGCTCCCCATGCGCCAAATCCCCCGCAGGTAGCATATCCTCCGCAGGGAGCATATCCTCCGCAGGCGGCAAATCCCGCGTACCCTTCACAATCTGTCGTGGAGGCATGCAACCGGTATGCGAGTGAAGAAGTAAATAGCAAAACCGAAGAAGTACTCAAGAACGCTGCACTGGGTGCTGCTATTGGAGCGGCTGTGGGTGCAGCCGGCGGTGCCATTGCGGGCGGAGGAAAAGGTGCGGGGAAAGGAGCCGCTATTGGCGGTGTAACCGGCGCGGCGGGGGGAAGTCTCTATGGGCTCAACGAGACTAAGTCTCACGATGCGCAATACCAGGCTGCTTATGCTTCTTGCATGCGCACGAAGGGCTACTGATTTAGGAGGCTAAGCCTTATCCGCAAAGCGTGGATCTTGGATCATGGCGAATCCTGTTGAGATCCTATTGAAGTCTTATTGACAGCGGAAGAGGCTGGATTCAGTGCCGCTCACATGATTGGGATCACATGTCGTAGCGGCACCGCACCCGTGATGAAACATCTGCCCTTGGAGCAGGCTTCGTGGGCCGCCGTTTCTGGATAAGCCGGTAAGTATTATTCCATCACCGCCGGTAATTGCGTGGCGAGCAAATTCTTTTCCTTGGTTACCGTACCCAGCAGCGCATAGCCCAGCAGTTTGCCTTCCGCACTCTGAAATAATGCTTTCACGCCGCTTTCGCTTTCCTCTATCAGCCATTCGCCTTGCGCATTGGGGTCGGGAGGTGAGACTACGGTTGCGCAGGCCGGGGTTTTAACCACCACGGGCATGGCGGGGTATCGTACCAGAGTTGGAGTCCGGGCAAGCGTTGCCGCAAGGCCACGGGCGGCATGCATGATCGGCATAACGAAGGGCAGTACCCTGCCCTCCACCTCGGCGCAGTCACCGAGCGCATAGATATCCGAATACCGGGTTTGTAGCGAACGGCTCACCGCAACGCCGCGATTTACCTTGATGCCGGCGGCTTCCGCCAGGGCAGTGCGCGGACGTAATCCTATGGCGGAGAGCAAGACATCCGTTTGTATGATTTCGCCATTGTCGAGAGTCAAGCGCAAGCTTTCGTGAATTCGTTCCACGCGCTGTGTTGCAGCACCCATATGGAAAACTATGCCAATCGCCTCCAGCCTGTGTTGCAGAAAGGCGCCGCCAGCCTGTGGTAGAAGCCGTCCCAGAGGACGTGCGCTGATATCTATTACACGTACCCGATAACCGGCCACAGCCAGATCATTGGCAAATTCACAGCCGATCAGTCCCGCACCCAGAATGGTCACATCCTTTTTGCCCTGTAGCGCAGTGCACAGCTGGTGGTAGTCGTCGAGATCATTGACTGACAAAATTGCGTCAACTCCGTCTCCCTCCAGCGGCAGACGGACCGGATCAGCACCCAGGGCCAGAATGAGTTGACTGTAAGGAAGCTTTTCTCCGTCTCGCAAGGTCACGTTTTTACCGGAAGGATCAATGGCCGTTACGCGACTATGCGAACGAATCGTCATCTTCAATTGCTCGGCCATTTTTTCCGCGTTGGCATTGAGTATGGATAGCGGCGTTTTACCGGTAGCCAAGGCGTTTGACAGCATAGGCTTCGAGTAGAATCCGCCATGATCCGCGGAAATAATCTGGATGGATGTTTCGGCGTCCAGTTTGCGAAATTCCCGAGCCACGGTATATCCCGCAAGCCCGCTGCCGATGATGACTACCGGTTGCCGGCTCAACCTTTCACCATTTCAAAGTGAGTACCTATTATGTTCCGGATGAAGTTCATGTCCGGACTGACAATCGTTTCGTCATAGATGAGGTTATATATATCGTACTGAGATTCGGTCATTCCAGGTTCCTTGCGAATAGCGAATGATAAATTATTTTCAACCTGATTTTGATGTTTCCAAAGGTTTATGCGGCATACTTTTGAGGTATGGTAGCTGTATTAGTCAGCTGGACACCGGTAAAGTTTACTAACGTAACCCAGATGCATGAGAAAATCCGGAAATCAGGATAACGAGCCGGAATGCGCTAGCCGACAAGGCATTTAGCGTATTGATGAGTACAAATATGATGAATATTGGTTTTATCGGTCTTGGCATCATGGGCAAGCCTATGGCCGGACACCTTATCAATGGCGGCCACGCATTGTTTCTGTATTCGCGTAGCGGCGTGCCGCAAGAATTGCTCGAGCAAGGGGGCAAGGCTTGTTTCTCGCCTGAAGAAGTGGCACAGAACGCCGGCATCATTATCACCATGCTACCCGATACCCCGGATGTTGAAAGCGTACTATTCGGTGAAAATGGCGTGGCGCAGGGATTGACGCCAGGCAAGACGGTGGTGGACATGAGCTCCATCTCTCCCATTGAGACCAAGGTATTCGCCGCCAGGATCAACCAGCTCGGTTGCGATTATGTGGATGCTCCCGTGTCGGGGGGTGATGTAGGCGCGAAGAATGCCACGCTGACCATTATGGCGGGGGCCACGGAAGCCGTATTTGGAAAAGTGAAACCTGTTCTTGAGTTAATGGGTAAAAGCGTCACTTTAATTGGTGATAATGGCGCCGGTCAGACTTGCAAGATTGCCAATCAGATCATCGTTGCGCTCACTATCGAGGCCGTGGGTGAGGCGTTGTTGTTTGCATCCAAGGCCGGCGTCGACCCTGCCAGGGTGCGTCAAGCTCTCATGGGCGGATTCGCCGCGTCACGTGTCCTGGAGATTCACGGCGAACGCATGATCAAGCGTACATTCGATCCGGGATTTCGCATTGAACTGCATCAAAAGGATTTGAATCTCGCGCTAACGGGTGCGCGCACACTGGGGGTGAGTCTACCCAATACCGCCGCCACGCAAGAGTTATTCAACGCATGTATCGCGCATGGCGGCGCAAAGTGGGACAGTTCGGCCGTGGTACAGGTGTTGGAAAAATTGGCGAATCATGAGATCTAATACGGGCCTCATGAACCAGGTTCAGTAAACATATATCAAACTGTTGAGCTATGAATTCCCTTCAATTGGCCGCCAAGTTGCGTACTTTCCTTCCGTCTGGAGCGGTGCTCCATGAGACCGAAGACTTGAGGCCTTATGAATGCGATGGTTTGTCGGCGTACCGGCAAACGCCCATGATCGTCGTGTTGCCGCAAACGGAAGGCGAAGTGATCGAAGTCCTCAAGGTCTGTCATGCCGCGAAAACCCCGGTCGTGGCACGTGGTGCAGGCACTGGTTTGTCCGGTGGTGCGCTGCCCCACGCAGAGGGCGTGCTGCTCTCGCTCGCCAAGCTGAAACGCATACTTGAGGTTAATCCGGTGGCGCGCATTGCCCGGGTGCAACCAGGCGTGCGTAATCTTGCCATTAGCGAAGCGGCAGCACCCTATGGCCTGTATTATGCTCCCGATCCTTCTTCGCAGATCGCCTGCTCCATCGGAGGCAATGTGGCAGAAAATTCGGGAGGTGTGCACTGTCTGAAGTATGGGCTCACGGTACACAATATCCTTAAATTGCGGGTGGTAACCATTGCAGGCGAGATTCTGGAAATCGGCGGTGAGAGCCTGGATTCACCAGGCTATGACTTGTTGGCGCTGATGACCGGCAGTGAAGGCATGCTGGGTGTCGTTACCGAAGTCACCGTAAAACTCCTGCCCAGACCGGAAAAAGCGCAAGTTGTCATGGTGGCCTTTGACGACATCCGTAAAGCGGCGGATGCGGTGGCGAACGTGATTGGCGCGGGCATCATTCCAGCCGGCATGGAAATGATGGATAAAATTACCACGCGCGCAGTAGAGGAGTATGTCCATGCCGGCTACAATCTTGATGCGGCCGCGATCCTGCTGTGCGAGTCCGACGGTACGGTGGAGGAAGTTGTGGAGGAGATCCGTCGCATTGACGAGATCATGAACGAGAGCGGCGCAACCGAAATCAGAACCTCTCGTGATGAAGCGGAGCGGCTCAAGTTCTGGGCCGGGCGTAAGGCGGCTTTTCCAGCCGCGGGTCGCGTTTCACCTGATTATTACTGCATGGACGGGACTATCCCACGCAACAAACTCGCGCAGGTATTGAGTGGAATTGAAGCACTCTCCGCTGAATACGGGCTGCGTTGCATGAATGTCTTCCACGCGGGAGATGGCAATCTGCACCCGTTGATTCTTTACGATGCCAACAAGTCTGGCGAACTGGAAATGACTGAGGAGTTTGGTGCGAAAATACTTCAAATGTGTATTCAGGCCGGCGGAACCATTACCGGTGAGCATGGAGTTGGCATCGAAAAAATCAATCAGATGTGCTCCCAATTCAAGACCGGGGAACTTGAGATGTTTCACGCGGTAAAGGCGGCGTTCGATCCGGAGGGACTGCTGAATCCCGGAAAAGCCGTTCCGACTCTACGCCGCTGTGCTGAACATGGCGCGATGCATGTACATCGGGGCGAAGAAAAATTTCCGGAGTTGCCAAGGTTTTGAACGACAGACTGATCCGCATTCTTTGTCTATGCAAGATATCGTAGACCAATTTGCCGGCATTATCCGTGCCGCTGCCGAAGATAAAGCGCCGTTATGCATACGCGGCGGAGGCAGCAAGGATTTCTACGGTAATCACATCCCGGGGCGGAATAACGGCGTTCTTGACGCTAGCGCTTACGCCGGAATCGTGGATTATGAGCGGACCGAACTGGTGCTGACTGCCCGCGCCGGCACTCGTTTGGCCGATCTCGAAACCGAGTTGCGCAAGCATGGTCAAATGATGGCGTTCGAGCCACCGCATTTTGAGCCTGCCGCCACACTTGGTGGTTGTATCGCCACCGGCCTGTCTGGCCCACGCCGGGCATCCGCCGGGGCGGTACGCGACTTTGTGCTGGGTGTGCGCATGCTTGACGGCAGAGGAGATGACCTGCGTTTTGGCGGGCAGGTAATGAAGAATGTCGCGGGCTATGATGTCTCGCGTTTGATGACAGGTTCGATGGGAACGTTGGGTCTGTTGCTGGAAATCTCACTCAAAGTACTGCCGCTGCCGGCAATGGAGACCACGCTGCGTATACCGATGGTGGAAGCCGAGGCTATTGAAAGGATGAATCTGTGGGCCGGTAAGCCTCTACCCGTTTCCGCCACCTGTTTTTGCGACGGCGAGCTGTTTGTAAGGCTCTCTGGCGCCGAGCCTGCGGTGCGTGCAGCGCATGCGAAGTTGGGTGGCGATGAAATCGATGACGGAGGGGTTTTTTGGGAATCGGTACGCGAACAGTCGCATTCATTTTTTCAATCGGGGAAATCGCTCTGGCGCTTATCCATAAAATCGACAGCCCCGCCGCTGCCTTTGCCGGGTAAGCAATTGATGGAATGGGGAGGCGCGCTACGTTGGTGGGCAGATGAAACGGGAGTCGATGCCGGTGTTGCACGCGGAATCGCGAAGGCTGCGGGCGGCCACGCTACGCTGTTCCGCAGCCACGAATCATGCGCTGACGTATTTCATCCGCTTGAACCGGCGATGTTGGCTATTCACCAGCGTATAAAGGAGAAGTTCGATCCGATGGGGATACTCAATCCTGGCCGGATGTATCCTCAATACTAAATAAATGCAAACCAACCTAGCCGATTTCATTAAAGATTCTCCCGAGGGGCAAGAAGCTGACGCCATACTGCGGACCTGTGTGCATTGTGGTTTCTGCCTCGCCACCTGTCCGACCTATCAGTTGCTGGGCGATGAGCTGGATAGCCCGCGCGGCCGTATTTACCTGATGAAACAGATGCTGGAAGGCGAGCCGGTTACGCAAAAAACCCAGTTGCATCTTGACCGTTGCCTTACTTGCCGTGCTTGCGAGACAGCTTGCCCATCCGGCGTGCGTTATGGGCGGCTGGTGGATATCGGTCGTGGCATCGTTGAAAAAAAAGTGGGACGTGGTGCGGCGGCTGGTGCCATGCGATACGCACTGCGCCAGACCTTACCTAATTCCAAGTTGTTTTCATCGTTATTGAGGCTGGGACGAGGCATCCGTCCGTTGCTTCCAGGCAGCCTGAAGGATTCGATACCGCCGGAAGCGAAAGAAATGCAGCTTGCGGGAGCATGGCCCCCTGCTCGGCATACACGCAGGATGCTGGTACTCGAAGGCTGTGTGCAGCCGGCGCTGGCCCCCAATATCAACGCGGCTACCGCACGGGTACTGGACAAGCTGGGCATATCCCTGATCAAAGCGGAAAATGCGGGGTGCTGTGGGGCGGTTTCGTACCATCTCAATGCCCAGCAGGAGGGATTGGATTACATGCGCCGCAATGTAGATGCCTGGTGGCCGTACGTGGGAAACGAAATGGAAATTAATGCCAGGCAAGAAAGGGGAGGAGTCGAAGCGATCGTCATGACTGCCAGTGGTTGCGGCGTAACGGTGAAGGAATATGGTCATTTATTGCGTCATGATCCGGCCTATGCGGAAAAAGCGGCACGTATTTCAGAATTATGTAAAGATATCAGCGAAATACTCGAAGCCGAGACCCAAGTATTGGCTAATTCTATCAATAGTTTGCCGGTTAACCCAAGGGAATCAAAACTTGCTTTTCATTCTCCCTGTACGTTGCAACACGGCATGCAGATTCGCGGCGTAGTCGAGAGGATTCTGATTGCCGCAGGTTTCGAATTGACGGTTGTGCCGGACGCCCATCTTTGCTGCGGATCGGCCGGGACCTACTCCATTCTGCAACCGGAGCTATCGCAACAGTTATTGAAAAATAAGATAACGGCACTGGAATCGGGTAGTCCCACTTGCATTGCTACCGCCAACATAGGTTGCCTCATGCACGTCCGAGGCGGTACATCATTACCAGTCAGTCACTGGATCGAGTTGCTGGACGAAAGATTCGTTAAAAGCGCGCATGCCTGAATTTTCCAATGAGTCATAGAATGAAGTTGCGCGCGAATTCGTGAGCCGGCTTATCGAGTCAATGAGAAAGGGCATTGCATATAAATTTTCCTGTTGCTCCCTCGTAAACTTCGTGTCCGGCAGGACTTCATCGCGGAGTTTGCTTTTTCCCCTCAGGCTAACTCTATATAATCAGACTTATTTTTCCTTGGCCCTGTTTCCTGGGGACTACTCATGAGCTTCGTCAACAAGCCAATGGCGAAAAAGCCGAGCTCCAATCCCCTGCCGTCCAGAATCGTCAGGCTGTTGCGTGAATCGTGCGGACTTGCCTTACTGGGGGTGGCGCTTTATCTGGTGCTGATATTTTATGGCTATGATCGCGCCGATCCTGGCTGGTCGCATAGCGGCGACGGCTCTCCACATAACCCTGGAGGTGTTGCGGGCGCTTGGCTGGCGGATTTACTTCTCTATTTGCTTGGTGCTTCCGCCTGGTGGTGGGTGTTGTTTTTCCTTTATCTGGTGGCATGGAGCTATCATCGCATCGACGCCGTGGGGATATTTGATCGCCGCCCGTTATTTGTTTCAGCCGCAGGTTTCGTGGTATTGCTGGCCGCCAGCAGCGGGTTTGAAGCACTACGGTTATATACACTTAAAATAATGCTGCCGCAGGCTCCGGGAGGCGTGCTGGGTCAGCTGATCAACGGGAATTTGTCGCAAATGCTGGGTTTTACCGGCGCCACTTTGGCATTGCTGATATTGATGGCGATCGGATTCAGCTTGTTTACCGGCCTGTCGTGGGTACGCTTTGCCGAGAAACTGGGGGCGATAATTGAGGGCACTTGGCTGTTTGCCGGACGCCGCTGGGAGGACTGGCAAGATCGGCGCGCAGGCTTGGTTTCGGCAATCAAACGCGACGAATTAGTTGAGGTCGGTAAGAAGCGTTTCCATGAAAATCCGCCTTTGCATATCGAACCCCCCGCCACCATCATTCTTAAGTCGTCGCGTGTTATCAAAGAGAAACAGACGCCGTTGTTCGTGGATTTACCCGATTCACCCTTGCCACCGCTGCATCTGCTGGATGAGCCGGCCAAGGATGTGGAAATGCTGTCGACAGATACGCTTGAATTCACGTCTCGTCTGATCGAACGCAAGCTGATCGATTTTGGGGTCGAGGTCAAAGTAGTGGCGGCCTATCCCGGTCCGGTCATTACCCGTTATGAGATCGAACCGGCGGTGGGCGTTAAAGGTAATCAGATTCTCAATCTGGTGAAAGATCTGGCCCGCTCCCTGTCGGTGGTGAGTATACGCGTGGTCGAGACTATTCCCGGCAAGACCAGTATGGGTCTGGAAATTCCCAACCCCAAACGGCAGGTGGTGCGCTTGTCGGAAATCCTCAGTTCGCAGGCGTATTCCGACATGGGGTCGCCATTGACTATCGCATTAGGCAAGGATATCGGCGGTCATCCGGTGGTGGCTGACCTGGGCAGAATGCCGCACGTACTGGTTGCGGGAACGACAGGATCAGGTAAATCGGTGGCTATCAATGCCATGATCCTGAGCCTTATCTATAAGGCTACGCCTGAGCAGGTACGCCTGATTCTGGTGGATCCGAAGATGCTTGAGCTGTCTGTGTACGAAGGCATCCCCCATCTGCTGGCGCCTGTGGTGACCGATATGCGGCAAGCGGCGAGCGCGTTGCGCTGGTGCGTGGCGGAGATGGAGCGCCGCTACAAGCTGATGTCATCGCTGGGCGTGCGTAATCTCGGCGGTTACAATCAAAAAATCCGCGATGCGATCAAGAACGATAAGCCGCTTGTCAATCCGTTCAGTCTGACACCCGATACGCCGGACCTGCTGGAAGAGATGCCATTGATTGTAGTGGTCATAGACGAACTGGCGGACTTGATGATGGTGGTGGGCAAGAAAGTCGAGGAATTGATCGCAAGACTTGCCCAGAAAGCCCGTGCCGCGGGTGTGCATTTGCTGCTCGCCACGCAACGGCCCTCGGTGGATGTGATCACTGGCCTGATCAAGGCCAATATCCCGACGCGGGTAGCATTTCAGGTATCGAGTAAGGTGGATTCACGCACCATACTCGATCAGATGGGGGCGGAGGCGCTGTTGGGGCAGGGGGATATGCTTTATCTACCTCCTGGCAGCGGTTACCCGCAGCGGGTGCATGGCGCTTTTGTCGCCGATCAGGAAGTGCACCGTGTGGTGGAATATATCAAGGAACATGGCGAGCCGCGCTATGTGGAGGGTGTGCTTAATTCAATTGAAGAAGAAAGCGGCGGCGGCAATGCAGGAGAAAATAACGGCATGGTGGGACCGGACAGCGGCGAAGCCGATCCGCTCTATGATGAGGCCGTTGCCATGGTACTCAAGACGCGCCGCGCCTCAATCTCGCTGGTGCAACGACACTTGCGCATTGGTTATAACCGGGCCGCGCGTCTAATTGAGGAGATGGAACGCGCTGGTCTCGTTTCGGCCATGCAAACCAACGGTAATCGGGAGGTGCTGGTTCCTGCGCGGAATGAGTAAATCTACCGCTATGCAGGATTTGGGGTGACACGGATAAGTCGCTATGCGACTTTGTCACATGTTGGTTGTCTGTGATGCCGATCCAGTCATTTCTTAACACCTGACTGTGATGCACAAATGATACCGCCCCGCTCCCCGGTCTTGCAGGAGCAGGGCGGCTGCCCAATCAGGGTCTATCCGCCGGGCCTGGCCGAATCCGGTCTTACGGGACGATCCGGTTGTTGAGGATGACTTTGCTCTGTCCGTTCCAGATGACGTCGGTCAGGTTGGAGTAGCGGGTGATGATCTGTGCCGCA
>NZ_FMVD01000032.1:0-1163 GCF_900101945.1 Nitrosospira sp. Nsp13
CATCTGATTTCAAACTTCCGAGCGGGCCCAAGTGGGCGCTTGACGAGACCCGATGGTTTACTGCGGGGATCGGTTTCCGCGGTTCGGGCATATGGGCTCAAAACAAGGCAACCGACAGTTACAATGATTCTTTCAGCATTGACAATGCTCGGGTGTATTTAAACGGGCAGGTTCATAAATATCTCAAATTTGAAGTCAACACGGAATGTTTTTTCTGTAACAACACCAGTTCGGCGGATAACCCCAAGATGTCCTATAACA
Source organism: Nitrosospira sp. Nsp13 (assembly GCF_900101945.1). Taxonomy (NCBI): domain Bacteria; kingdom Pseudomonadati; phylum Pseudomonadota; class Betaproteobacteria; order Nitrosomonadales; family Nitrosomonadaceae; genus Nitrosospira; species Nitrosospira sp. Nsp13. Next base: position 262 of record NZ_FMVD01000032.1, read on the forward strand.
TTCTGGACGCTATCGGGAAAGTCGAGATCAACCGGTATGTGAACATCTGGGGCGGACGCATGCTGGTGCCCACGGAACGGGGCGAATTGAGCGGTCCTTTTTTCCAGGCGACGCATGACGCCTTCAAGACACCATTCTTTCCTCAGGACTTTAGCGTTAAATTCGGCAGCAACGGCGCGGGCCGGTATGGCCGTGATGACGGCGGCACCTTCTGGGGCAGCGTCGAACCGGGCTTCATCAAGGGTACCCTGGGCTATGCGGTGGGCGTATACCGGGGGTTGCAGTCATCCAGCACGATCGGACCCAACCAGGGGAATGATGTGTCATGGGCCGGCCGTTTCACCTACAATTTTCTGAACCCTGAAAAGAATCCGGGTTACTACACCAGCAGTACCTATTTTGGCAAGGCGGGCGACATCCTGGCGCTGGCATTCGGGGCAAATTACCAGAAGAATGGCGCGGGATCGTTTGCCAATCGCAGTGATTTCCTTGGCCTGGTTGGCGATCTTCTGTTCGAGAAAGTCTTGCCGAAGAATATGGGGGTCGCCACGGTAAACGCGGAATACAAACAGTTCTACGCTAATTACAATTCTCAGGCCTTTGCCGATCCGGGCTGCTTTTGCGTATTCGATGGAAAATCCTGGACGGTTACCGGGCTTTACCTGATACCGGTCAAGGTGGGTATCGGAAGATTCCAGCCGTATGGCAGATTCACCAGTATTCAACCGAATCACAGCAGTAAGCGGGAAGAGATCGAGGGGGGCGTGAATTACATCATTGATGGCTTCAATGCGCGTATTTCGGCGTATTACCAGCATGGCGACCTCTTCACCAAAGGCTTGAATTATGCACCGGGGGTGATAGGCGACAAGGTGGATGTCTTCAAACTATCTTTCCAGCTG
>NZ_FMVD01000032.1:1363-3855 GCF_900101945.1 Nitrosospira sp. Nsp13
GGAAGAAGTAAAACAATTGTTAATTTAACGAGGAGGAAGCAATGGACCTTACACCAAGAGAGAAAGACAAGCTGCAGATATTTACTGCCGGATTAGTGGCGGAACGGCGCAAGGCGCGGGGCCTGAAGCTCAACTACCCGGAAGCGGTTGCGTTGATCACCTGTGCGGTGATGGAGGGGGCGCGCGACGGCCATTCGGTGGCGGCGCTGATGGCGGAAGGCACGCGCGTGCTGAAGCGAGGCGAGGTGATGGAAGGGGTTCCCGAAATGATCCCCGATATCCAGGTTGAGGCGACCTTTCCGGACGGCACCAAGCTGGTGACGGTCCACAACCCCATTCCCTAAAAAATCAGGAGATCATGATGGCAAGACTACCCCTAATTCCGGGAGAAATATTTACCCAGCCCGGTGACATCCAACTGAATGTCGGCAGAAAGACCAAATCGTTGAAGGTTTCCAATGGCGGCGACCGGCCCATACAAATCGGTTCACACTTTCATTTTTACGAGGTCAATTCCGCGATGAACTTTGAGCGGGAGGAGGCCTACGGCATGCGCCTGAATATCATGGCGGGCACGGCGGTGCGTTTTGAGCCAGGCCAGGAGCGCACCATCGAGCTGGTCGAGCTGGGCGGGGACCGGGCGGTATACGGATTTAACCAGAAAGTGATGGGCAAGCTGAAATAGCGCCACGCCCGCCAATAACCTACAGAGGAGTAAAAAATGACTTTTAAAATATCCCGCCACGCCTATGTCGAGATGATGGGCCCCACCACGGGGGATCGCGTTCGCCTGGCCGACACGGAACTTTTCATTGAAATCGAGAAGGACTTCACTACCTATGGCGAAGAGGTGAAATTCGGCGGCGGCAAGGTGATACGCGACGGCATGGGCCAATCGCAGCGCAACCACGCCGACGTAATGGATACGGTGATTACCAATGCTGTCATTATTGACCATTGGGGCATCGTCAAGGCCGACATAGGCCTGAAAGACGGCAAGATTGGAGCAATCGGCAAGGCGGGCAATCCGGACATTCAGCCCGACGTCACCATGTCGATCGGCGCCGCCACGGAAATCATCGCCGGCGAGGGTTTGATTGTCACCGCCGGCGGCATCGACAGCCACATTCACTTCATCTGTCCGCAGCAGGCCGAAGACGCGATGATGAACGGCATCACTACCATGCTGGGCGGCGGTACCGGCCCGGCAGTGGGCACGGCGGCCACCACCTGTACCCCGGGCCCGTGGCACATTCACTCCATGCTGCAGGCATCCGACGGACTGGTCATGAACACCGGTTTTTTCGGCAAGGGCAACGTCAGCCTGCCTACGCCGAACGAAGAACAGGTTCTGGCCGGTGCATGCGGGCTCAAGCTGCACGAGGACTGGGGCACCACCTATGCGGCGATCGACAACTGCCTGAACGTTGCGGATAAATACGACATTCAGGTCGCTATCCATACGGACACCATCAACGAAGGCGGTTACCTGGAAAACACGGTTGCCGCATTCAAGGACCGGACCATCCACACGTTCCATACCGAAGGCGCCGGCGGCGGACACGCACCGGACATCATCGCGGTCGTAGGTCTGGACAACGTTTTGCCGTCCTCCACCAACCCGACCCGGCCCTATACCGTCAATACGCTGGATGAGCATCTTGACATGCTGATGGTATGCCATCACCTGCATGCGAATATCGCCGAGGATCTTGCCTTCGCCGAATCGCGCATACGCAAGGAAACGATTGCTGCCGAGGACATTCTGCATGACATGGGCGCCATCTCGATGATGTCGTCGGATTCCCAGGCAATGGGACGCATTGGTGAAGTGGTGACGCGCACCTGGCAGACCGCGCATAAGATGAAGACGCAGCGCGGCTCACTGCAGGAAGACAACTCGAAGAACGACAACTTTCGGGTCAAGCGCTACATTGCGAAATACACCATCAACCCGGCCATCACGCACGGCGTTGCGCACGCGATTGGTTCGATTGAAGTGGGCAAGTACGCGGATCTGGTTCTGTGGCGCCCCGCGTTCTTTGGTGTCAAGCCCTCCATGATCCTGAAAGGCGGCATGATTGCGGCCTCGCTGATGGGCGATCCGAATGCTTCGATTCCCACTCCCCAGCCCGTGCACTACCGCTACATGTTTGGTGGATACGGCGGGGGCATCAAGACATCGTGCTTCACCTTTACTTCGCAAGCGGCCCTTGATGGAGGTCTGGTCGATAGCCTGAAACTGGACAAGAACCTGATCGCCGTCAAGAACACGCGGAATCTGCGCAAGAAGGACATGATTCACAATGGCGCGACCCCCAAGATGGAAGTTGATCCGGAGACCTACGAAGTAAGGGCGGATGGTCAACTTCTGACCTGCGGGCCGGAAGATGTTCTGCCGATGGCGCAACGCTACTTCCTGTTCTAACAGAAATGCTTACGCTAAATACCAAGATAGCGCAAGCGGATTCGATTTTCGCGCAGCTCGTGCT
>NZ_FMVD01000032.1:4444-5546 GCF_900101945.1 Nitrosospira sp. Nsp13
CAGGTTTTCAGTCGAATTACCGGGATGACCTACTTTCTGGGTAGCCACATTACTAAAAATAGCTCGTTATCATAAAGAAACACAGGAGGGAATTAAAATGGAATGGTCATTAACGATAGATAAGGCAATGCCCCGCCCGTTGCGCGTGATTCTGAGGGGCGTGGGCCAGGTATTTTTCTGCTGCAATGCAGTGACGGGACTCATTTTCCTGGTGGCGCTTTTCATCGGCGGGGTAACCGCGGGCGCCGCGGCCACGGTTGGGGTGATAAGCAGCACCGTTACCGCTTATCTCCTCGGTTTTTCCGAAGATGATATCGATGCGGGGCTGTACGGGTTCAATGGCACACTGGTCGGTCCTTGCCTTTTTCTGTTCCTGGAGAATTCTCCGCAGCTGTGGCTGTATGTGGTCCTTGCTTCGGCCCTGTCAAGTATCGTACTGGCGGCCTTGATGAGGATACTCGGGCCCTACAAGATTCCGGCCTCGACGTCCCCCTTTGTGCTGACCTCCTGGATGTTCCTGGTTGCCGTGTATGCGTTCGACAGTTTTTCGCGTGGCTCTGTTTTGCCGCCTCCCGGCACCCCTGCCGCGGTAACGGATGCGATGGCGATTCCGGCTGAGATGTGGTTTACCGCTCTCACCAAAGGAGTTGCCGAGGTGATGTTTGCGGACAGCGTCATAGTCGGCATTCTGTTCTTAACCGGCATCGCCATCGTCTCCTTGCGGGGTGCATTGATGGCGGTGGGGGGCACGATTATCGGCGTGGCGTTTCCGATTCTGCTGGGTGCGAACCAGGGCATGATCGAGATGGGGCTGTATTCATTCAATCCGGTCCTGACCATGATGGCCGTGGGGTGGGTTTTTCTGAAACCGGATGGAAAAAGCGCAGCGCTGGCGGTTCTGGCGGGCTTTCTTACCGTGATTTGCCAGGCGGGGCTTGCAAACTTCCTTGCGCCCATAGGCCTGCCTACGCTTACCTTCCCGTTTGTGCTGGTGATGTGGATGTTCCTGTTTGCCGCGGGAAAATCAAAATACTGGGCGGAGGCCGACGCATAGAAGAAGACGATTTAAGTGGCTATCGGCCCCTCCCCTCATGTCAAGATT
>NZ_FMVD01000029.1:0-7136 GCF_900101945.1 Nitrosospira sp. Nsp13
CCAGGTGTCGCGGATGAAACCGGGAATGGCGTCCTGCTTGGCTCCTAATGCCGGAACCCACCAGGCGTGGATCACGTCGTTGGCGGTGAGCAGTATCCGTATCTTCTTGCCTGTCGGCACCACCAGCGGGTTATCCACTTCCAGCAGGTAGTTCTCGCCCTTGGCTTCCTTGTTCTCCTGCTGCGCCCGGGGAGTGGACAATGCACTCAGGAAGCTGATGCCTTCCCCCTCGCCTGTAATGTAGTCGTACCCCCATTTCCACTGGTAGCCCGTCGTCTTGATGGTGATGTCCGGACTGGAGGTGTCTTTCATGGCGATGATGGTCTTGGTGGCCGGATAAGCCATGCCAATCAGAATGAAGAACGGGATGATGGTCCAGATGATCTCCACCGTGGTGCTGTGATGGAAATTCGCAGCTTTGTAACCCGCATCCTTGCGGTGCTTGAGCACCGAATAAAACATGGTGCCAAATACGCCGATAAAAATAACCAGGCATATCCATAAGGCCAGCGTATGCTGATCATATATCTGCCTGGCAATGATCGTCTGCGGCTCGGGCAAGTTCAACTGGTAGGGATCCGCCGCCGCCATTCCCAGTCCGGAATACATGGCGAGCGTCAGGGCTCCTGCCAGCGCTGCTGTTACTTTACTACTCATATTTCCCCCCACTTGATTACTGATAACAGTACGACCCAATGATAATTACAAAAACCCGATGTTAGGTCCCGCCCCGTGAGATGGTCTCCAGATTATCCTTGCCTAGACTGATACCCATGAGATATTCCCACGCACATAAAAGTATTTTCTCAACCTCTATTCCGCCAAAATAACCCTATTGCGAATGTCAGTAATTATGTTATTCTATGGCCTTATAGCTGCTGCAGAACACTAAGAATAAGAGGCAAGTCTATAAGTTCAAAGTTTCAACTAAAAAAATTCAAAGTCTGTTTCTTAATTAAATCCGGACAATGAAATTTTCTTGCTTGATACGAATTCGGAATTGAAAAAAGATACGGTAAAATCGACCCGTGGATGCAACCGTAATTTCGATGCCATGAATATGCCCTTCAATTATTTTTTAATTAAAAAGCATTCTTCCGCTAAACTATTTAATCTTACTTATTCAGCTAAGTCACGGTTTTTGAAGAAATTACTCTCCTTTCATTTCTCAAGCAATCAGAACAGATTCATTCCGTATTAACAGCAATTTCTATGCATTCGGCGCTGTTTTTTATGCTGGATGCCGCAAATAGATCAGAACAAAATTCTACCACACGAAAATTACACGTACAAGAAAGAAACGCGCCTTCCTAGCCAAAATTAATAATGCCCCTATTCTAAAAAGCGGTATTTTTCCCTCTTCAAAATAGGGTAATTTTACCCTATTTGGATTGTGGCGATTTCCATCCGGGATAGGAATTTATCCTCTCGCGACGCGCTCGTTTTCTTCTTTACATCGCACGCTCCAAAGCAGAAGCCGTAGCAAATTACCTTCCATCTCTATTTCTTACATCACTGCTGCGATCATGCACCAGCAATGCGTATGATTTATTCGCTGAAAACGCCTTTCATACCAAATCAAGTTATTCTATTGTCAAATCCCTATTGTCAACAAGGTTAAAATAAAGCATTTATTTCGATGGCATGATTTCACATGGCTGCCGGGAACCATCCGCATGACTTGTCTCAATCCCACCTAGAGCGCTGGGCGTCGACATATCAATGCGTTCAGGCCACTGACGGGAGCTTACAGCTGGATAAACATTGATTACATTTCTCGTGAATAGTGAACGAGATGGATCCGCTATTATCAATGGATAATCATGAGGGGCGGGCAAACGAGCGAGCGAAAACTTTTAACTCGTGCAATAATTATTCGGTTTCCTCAACTTTTTTAATGGGACCCCATTGGGGGTATAAAAATGGCAGAAACCGCGAACATCATCAGCGCAAACGCAGCACCGGAGCTACAGACTTCGGGATGGCTCAACACCACGCAACCGCTTACGTTGGCGTCATTGCGTGGCAAAGTGGTCGCTCTTCATACCTTTCAAATTTTCTGTCCGGGTTGCGTACAGGTCGGTATTCCGCAAGCCCAGAGGATATCCCAGGAATTTGATCCCGACCGGGTTGCGGTGATCGGGCTGCATACCGTCTTTGAGCATCACGCTGTAATGGGCCGTGATGCACTTGAAGTATTCGTGTACGAGTATCGATTGCGTTTTCCTATTGGAATCGATAAATATGATGGGGAGCCAGATGGAGAGCCAAAAGGCGTGCCACTCACAATGCGCGCGTACCAGATGCAGGGAACGCCGACCCTTATCCTGATCGACAAATCCGGGCGTATTCGCCTGCATAAATTTGGGCATGTGAGCGATCTTTCGGTTGGATTCTCGATCGGCGCATTACTTTCTGAAGAGATTGAAGTGGATGAGCCCGCGGCCAGACCCGCGACGACCGGGACAGGCAGCGGAAATACTGTTTGTGACGAAGATGGATGCAGCGTCTGAAGGGAAGCCGGCTAGCCCGGCTTCTTGGCCTTATCGTCTGGCTTAACCCGCTCTGCAATGCCGGTGAGTAAACCAGCGGCCACCTGGCGCATGAGATCCGTGATGGCGTGGGTCAATTGCAGGCCGGCTTCAAGCCGGGTTTGACCGGCCGAGGTTATCTCGTGGTTGAATGTCGCGAGGGTGTCCTTCAACTGAGAACCGACAGCGGTTCCATTGTGCTTCGCGTGCGCGACCAAATCGTGCAAGGTTTCCGACACGACTTTCTGGGCGGTGGAAGCCGATGCCTGCACGGTTTCAAGGAAAAGATTTTCAACGCTTTCCAGTTCGCCGCGCGCTCGGGTGAGTTCTTCATTGGAAAATTTCTGCGCGCGGCCTGCGGCTTCCTCCAAAGCCAGCTTCGACGCTTCGGCAAACTGTGCCAGCGCGGCATCCAGTCCGGCAACCGCATCGCGGATGGGTGTCAACGCTGTTTGCGTGTGGGCTGAGGTATGTTGCAGCTTTTGCTGCGCGCCATCATGCACGCCTTGCATCACCGCCGTCATAATGCGCCGCAGGGATTCGAGATCCCGGTTTTGCGTGCTGAGTACCTTGACTGTCAGGTCCCGAACCGTCTGCTGAACATTATCGCCCTTTGCAACAGCACCACGAACCTCAGCCTCAAGCGCCGATATGTCGGCCGTTGCGTCATGGGCGGTTCTGCCTCCAGTTTTCTTCTGCATGGTAAGACCTCCTTGAATGATGAAATAATTGATGTGTAATTTACTTTTCCGGCTTGCGCGCGAGCCGGTCAAGGCCGCCCATGTAGGATTGCAGGACCTTGGGAATCGACAAGCTGCCATCGGCATTCTGAAAGTTTTCAAGAATCGCCACCAGCGTTCGTCCCACCGCCAGCCCCGAACCATTGAGGGTATGCAATAGTTCCGGCTTACCTTTCTCATTGCGAAAGCGTGCTTGCATACGCCGTGCCTGAAATGCTTCACAATTACTGCATGAGGAAATTTCACGATAGGCATTTTGCGCAGGCAGCCATACTTCAATATCGTAAGTCTTGGCAGCTGCAAAACCCATGTCGGCGGTACATAGCACCATTACACGATAAGGCAGCTCCAGTTTTTGGAGAATCTTTTCAGCATGACCGGTAAGCTCCTCCAGCGCTTCATAAGACTGTTGCGGATGGACAAGCTGGACCAACTCCACCTTGTCGAACTGATGCTGGCGGATCATACCGCGCGTGTCTCTGCCATAGCTGCCCGCTTCGGAGCGAAAGCATGGCGTATGCGCGGTGAGCTTAATGGGAAGGGATTCGCATGCAACAATCTTATCACGCACAATGTTACTGAGCGGAACCTCCGCAGTGGGAATCAAATACAAATTATCATCGTCCAGCCGATATTGCGGGTTCGCGGGTAATCGGCCTTGATCGCTCTCACTTTGTGGATGAGATTCAGCCGGATTAACTCTCCGTCGAGGAATCTCGAATAAATCCTCCTTGAATTTTGGCAGCTGCCCGGTGCCCTGTAAGCTCTCCGCATTAACCAGGTACGGCACGTAGGCCTCGGTGTAACCATGCTCCTGCGTGTGGGTATCCAGCATAAACTGCGCAAGCGCGCGATGAAGTCGCGCCAGTCCGCCTGTCATGAGGCTGAAGCGTGCACCGCTCAGTTTTACAGCGGTTGGAAAATCGAGCAGTCCCAGGCTCTCGCCAATGCTCACATGATCACTCACCGAAAACTCGAACGCGCGCGGCGTTCCCCAACGGCGTACTTCTCGATTATCGGTTTCGCTTGTGCCTTCCGGTACACTGGTATGCGAAAGGTTGGGAATCTGGAGCAATATATGCTGCAACGCGGTTTGGGTTTGTTCAAGGCGCGTTTCGGCCTGCCTAAGGTCATCGCCAAGATTTTCCACCTCCGCCAGGATAGCGGTAACATCCTCGCCTCTGCCTTTGGCATTGCCAATCTGTCTGGAGACGGCATTACGCCGCGCTTGCAGTTCCTGAGTGTGAGTCTGAAGCGTTTTGCGTTCCGCTTCCAGCGAGTTGAATTCCGTAACCGGAAAAGTATGGCCACGTTTGGCAAGAAGCCTGACGACATTTTCCAGATCGGTACGTAATAGCTGAATATCTAACATGCAAACTCCAAAAAACGTGTCTTGCGCCGGGTTCTGATAAGCGCAACTGTTTACGGCATCTTCTTTGCCTGCCTGTCTAATTCGCGCAAATACGCCAGCTTTTCCGAAATTTTCCCTTCCAGCCCACGCACGGTCGGTTGGTAAAATTTAACCTCTGGCATGCCTTCCGGAAAATAATTCTCCCCGGCGGCGTAGGCTTCCGGATCGTCATGAGCATAGCGATACTCCTGTCCATAGCCTAATTCCTTCATCAGCTTGGTGGGCGCATTACGCAAATGCTCGGGTACGCGGTGTGACGGGTTGCTGCCTATGAAAGACCGGGCTTTATTATACGCAAGGTAGGCGGCATTACTCTTCGGTGCGCAAGCCAGATACAGTGTTGCTTGTGCCAAGGATAACTCTCCCTCCGGACTCCCCAGCCGTTCGTATGTCTCGGTGGCATCCAGGGCAACCCGCAATGCGCGCGGATCGGCCAAACCTATGTCCTCCACCGCCGCGCGAATCAACCGCCGCCCAATATAAAGCGGATCGGCGCCTCCGTCCAGCATGCGGCACATCCAGTATAGCGCGGCATCCGGGTTGGAGCCGCGTAGCGATTTATGCAACGCCGAAATCTGATCATAGAATTCATCACCGCCTTTATCGAAACGGTGCGCACCGCGAAAGAGTGCATTAGCGACATAATCTGTGGCTATTTCGGTAACTCCACCAATGGCTGCCGCGGTTTTTATTTGTTCCAGAAAATTGAGTAAGCGCCGCGCGTCGCCATCCGCATATCCAATCAACAAACATCTGGCGTCATTGGTAAAACTCAATTCCGGCAATGCCAGATCTATCGCTCGTTCAAACAGGATCGTGAGCTCGTCTTCCGATAACGCGGTGAGTACATAAACCTGTGCGCGTGACAATAGTGCGCTGTTGACCTCAAACGAGGGATTCTCGGTGGTGGCACCGATGAATGTCACTAAGCCCTGTTCGACATACGGCAGAAACGCATCCTGCTGTGACTTGTTGAAGCGATGCACCTCATCCACGAACAGAATAGTGTGTCGACCCGATTGCTGCAATACAGCTTGCGCTCGTTCTATCGCCTCACGGATATCCTTGACGCCCGACAATACCGCCGACAGCGCGATGAATTCGGCGTCAAACGCCTGCGCCATCAGTCTCGCCAACGTTGTTTTGCCGGTGCCGGGCGGTCCCCACAATATCATTGAGTGAGGCTTCCCGGATTCAAACGCAAGCCGCAATGGCCTCCCCGCCCCAAGCAAGTGCGATTGCCCCACAACCTCTCCCAGTTCCTGAGGACGCAATCGTTCTGCAAGAGGTGCTGCAGGCTCTCGCTTTTCGAACAAATCAATCACTGATTACGTCCGCTCCTTCGGGGGGACTGAACTTGAACAACTCTGCCGAAAGCTTGGGGTTTTGTTCCACCTGGAAAAATGTGAGTACCGTAGTCTGACCAAAGTTATCGTGCAGCTCCATCGCTTTCAATTCGCCTGCCGGGGAAAATCCCAAGCGCACCCATTCAAAAGTGCCCTCCTTGGCTTTGGGCTTTGCTTCAAGCCATTCTGTATCCCCCTGTAACCCAATTTCAACCAGATCAAAATTGGCCTCGATATTGCTGCTGCCCGCGAGTAGCGCAGCAGGGCTGGTGCCGATGGCAAGATCCAGCTTGCGTACCGTCACCTGATCAAGATCGCGATCGTAAAACCATATCCGGGCGCCGTCGCCGACAATCAATTGTTCGTATGGCTTTTCGTATACCCATCGAAATTTTCCGGGACGCTCGAATTGCATGGTACCGCCCCCTCTTTGTACCACACGCGTATTTTTGTCCAGCACCGTCTGGACAAACGCCGCGCGAACAGTACGCGTATCCTGGACGAAAGTTTTGAGGCTGCTAATCGCTCCAGCCTCCGCAATGGAAGCGAACAAGGAAAGCAGCAACAAGAAATAGAATCGTTCTAAAAAATTCATAATGTTTCTCGATAGCAGTGAACAAGCGGGTTGGATCAATGTGAGTCTCAGAAGCCACAATTTACTCTGCGCATGCGTTCACCGCGCCCATCGTGGAACTTATCCGACTTGATCGAGGTTGCAGCCGCGATTTTACCGGCTTCTGCCTTTATCAGGGCGGATAAAACGCCACGATCCAATGTCATCACGATATACAGGTTCGCGCAGGATCGTTTGTCCAGTTCAATTGTCTTATATACAGATACGACTGTTTTATACCTGATCCAAAAAAGTTACAGGAAAAACCACAGTATATTTGTGGGAACTACACAGAAGTATCAAAGTCTAAAATAGCCTGCGGATTCATTTCGCTGCTAAAAGTTGGTAGGATTCTTAACTATTGGTAACAAGGAGTAATCAAAATGGCAACTACACTTGAAACATCAGGCAGCCATGCGGGGTCGAGCGGACGCGACTACGACATGTCGCTGTGGTACGACTCAAGGTGGTACAAATTTGGGCTGATCACCATGC